>JAZDIF010000044.1:0-22197 GCA_043805205.1 Microcaldota archaeon | reverse complement strand
CCGTACGTCGGGCTTTTCCTAAAGACGAACGACTACATCACGCTCCTCCCGAAAAACACTCCGGAAAAGCTAGCCAGGCAGATAGAGCACGCCCTTCAAACGAAACCCGTCCGCCTTTTCGTAAACCAATCGCATTTGCTCGGCCTGTTCACGGCGTTGAACGACAACGGCTGCGTGATGCAAGACTCCGCCGAAAGGCAGGACATCCAACTTCTGAAGAAAACCGGGTTGAACGTTTCATTGCTAAAAACCCACTCCCCCGGAATAAACATCCTGTGCAACAACAAAGCCGCGCTATTGAACCCCGACATTCCCGCATTTGAAGCGAAGAAAATCGGGGATTGCCTGGGCGTGGAAGTGTTCAGGCAGAAGACCGGCGTTAAGACTGTTGGGACAGGGAATGTCGTTACGGACAACGGGCTTTTGGCGTACAACGAAACGTCCGGGGTAGAACTGAAATACTTGGAGAAGATATTTCAAGTAAAGGGAATCGAGGGAACGACAAACTTCGGCAGCGCGTTCAACGGGCTGGGCGCGGTTGCGAACAAAAAGGGGGCTCTCGTCGGAGAGCTCACCACGGGAGTTGAAACCCAGCGCGTTTTCGAAGCCCTCGGAGGCTGAGCGGGATGGAAAGGGAACTGCAGAAAATTGCTTTGGAATTGAATTACTACAGGGCTCAGGCCGAGGAACTGCAAAACCAAATCGGCACGCTTAATGCACTAGTTCAGGAGAACCAGGCTGCAAAAGAAAGCCTGGAGAGCCTGGAGAAAAACTCCGGGGAAGCGTTGTTTCCGATAGGCGGGGGCGTGATGGTTAAAGCCAAGCCGTCAGTCCAGAAAGTGCTCGTGGAAATCGGGGCTAAAGTCATTGCCGAAAAAACCGTTTCCGAAGCTATTGCTATTCTGGACGAAAGGAAGGAAAAGCTCGTCAAAACCATCTCGAGCGTCCAGGAAACCCTGCAGGAACTGGGCGGGAGAATGATGGCATTGCAGAAGAAAGCGGAAGAAATGCAAAAGTGAAGAAAAAATGTTCGGTTTTTTGAAGAAGGCAATCGGCAACTTCGTGGACAAGGTCAGTGGAAAGAAGGAAACGGAAGAACAAGCGAAACCTGAAGAAACGCCCAAGCCGGTTGAAGCCCGAGAACAGCCTGGGTTAAAGACAGAGTCTGTCGAAGAGGAAATCGTCCGAGAAGCGGAAACGGAAATTGAAAAGGAAGAAAAACCGAAGCCCGAAGTTGTTGAAAAACCGTGGAAAGAAGAGGAAATTATCGAGGAAAAAGAACAACGCGAAATCCCAGAGCCGGCAGAACTCCCAAAGCCCGTCGAAAAAACCGGGAGAAAACCGTTTTTCGAAGTGAAGGAGGAAAAGAAAGAACTCGCACCTAAAGTCGGCTTGTTCAAGAAAATAACGGGAATGTTCACGGGAAGCGTTACGATAGGGCATGGGGAAGTAGAACCGTTGTTCGACGACTTACGCATCGCGTTGTTGGAAAGCGACGTTTCCCTCGACACAACCGAGTTTTTGATCAACGACTTGAACTCCCGCTTGGAGGGGAAGCAGGTTCCCAAGGGCAGCGTGAACGACGCCGTTAGGAGCGAAGTAAGAACCGCGCTGATGGACTTGTTCGGAAGCAACGAAGATTTTCTCGAACTCGCCTTGAGAAAACAAAAGCCGGTGAAAATACTGTTCCTAGGACCAAACGGGGCTGGAAAAACAACGACCATCGCAAAACTCGCTTTTTTACTCAAGCAAAAAGGCTTTTCCAGCGTCATAGCAGCTAGCGACACTTTCCGCGCCGCCGCGATAGAACAAGCTTCCCTCCACGGGGAAAGGCTGGGAGTGCGCGTTATAAAACACAAGTACGGGGCGGACCCCTCCGCAGTGGCGTTCGACGCCATCGAGCACGCCAAAGCAGAAAAACTGGATTTCGTGCTGATAGACACTGCCGGAAGGCAGGAAACCAACTACAACCTCGTAAAGGAAATGGAGAAAATCAATCGGGTGATCCGGCCCGACTTCAAGCTTTTCGTCGGCGAAAGCGTGGCAGGACACGCGCTGGTAGAACAAGCGCGCAAGTTCAACGAGAGCGTGGGGCTCGACGGGCTGATTTTAACGAAACTCGACGTTGACGCGAAGGGAGGGACTGCGTTTAGCATAGCGCACGACTTGAAAACCCCGATTTTTTATATCGGGGTAGGGCAGGAGTATTCCGACTTGAAGCCCTTCGACTCGCAATGGCTTGTGAACAACGTTTTGAGCTGATTGCATGACCGAACTATTGTGCTTGAAAGATGCTTACTTGAAAGAATGCACCGCCAAAGCCGTCGAGGTTAACAGAAGGGAAGTTGTTTTCGACAAAACCGTTTTCTACCCTGTTGGCGGAGGGCTGGTCAGCGATACGGGCGTAATCGAATGCAAAGGCAGAGTGTATAAGGTTCTTGAAGTGAGAAAAAAGGACGGAAACGCTATTCACTATCTTGACAGCGAAGGATCAAACTCTGGAGATGAATGCGTTTTGAAGATAGATTGGGAAAGGCGTTATGCGTTAATGAGAATGCACACTGCCGCGCACGTTCTAGGCTCGACGGCTTACGGCATAGGCGCTTTGGTTACGGGAAATGCAGTAGAACCGGACGAGAGCAGGTTTGATTTTTCTTTCGAGAACTTTGACAGGCGGAAATTCGACGAAACCGTCGCGCAAGCTAATGAAAAGCTTGCCAGCGGGGCGGAGGTAAAGGTTTACGAACTTCCGCGAGAAGAAGCATTCAAAATTCCCGGGATAGTAAAGCTTGCAGGCGCTTTGCCTCCTTCGATTCCGGTCCTGCGAATCGTGGAGATAGTGGGACTTGACATTCAAGCCGACGGCGGAGTGCATGTGGCGAACACGCGTGAGTGCGGAAAAATCGTTATTACCAAGCTCGACAACAAAGGCTCGAAAAACAAGAGGATTTACTTCAAGCTCCTCTAGCCTTTGATTCCGGCAATCATCAGCGGAAAAACTATCGACGCATCCCCCTCGACATACGCAGTTTTTCCTTTTTCCTTAATCTTTCCCCAGCTGACCGCTTCCTTTGTTTTCGCCCCGCTCAAAGAACCGTCGTACTCCGAAGCGGTAGAAACGTAAACCGCGTAGTCAAAACCCCCACGCAATATATTCGCTCCGATCGCATGGTGTTTCGCAAAACCCCCGCCCAGGATAATCCCGCCGGTTTTCTTAGACTGGAGAACTTTTTCCGACAACGGCTTCAAATCGCCGCTGACGTCAATGCCGAACTCGCGGTGGTCTTGCTTGAAGAAAAACAACTGCAAGCCGAAAGCCCCGTCAGTCGGCGCTGGACAGAAAACCGGGATGCCGTTTTTCGCACATTGATAGACGAACGAGTTTTCGTCTTTCAACGACAACCCCAAATCGCGGATTAATTCATGGGGAGCCAAAAGCCTGCCAAGTTTCCTTTGCTTTTCCAGCTCTTTCTTGAAAAACGGTTGCAGGAATTTCTCCAGCCAAACGTAACGGTCATTCGGAACGAGAATATTCCCTATGCGGTTTATCCCTTTTTTGTGCAATTGCAGGTCGTCCAAATTAAAATCTCCGAGCAAAAACGGCTTGTTCGTCTTAATCAAATCCTCTTCAACGCTTCCGATGCTCGTGATGACGGCGTCAACGAACTTTTCCTCGCACAACTGGGCAAACAACTCCCTCAAGCCTGAAGAAACCATGTTTGAAGTGAAAGTCAAGAAAACCGTTGCGTTTTCCTTCCTCATCTCGCGAATCACTTCGACCGCCTTGCCCAGCTCGCTCGCCTGCAGGCCCGCAAAACGCATTTGCCCAACCAAATCCGAGGCGGACTGATTACCTTCGATCCTTATTCCCTTGACGTTGTCAACCATTTTCTTCACCCATCCTTTCGAAAACACGCTCGTCGGAATACCTTGCTGAAAACCATTTTTCTATTCTCGCCCTTGTTTTTTCAGCATCAAACGGCTTGCACGAGAAAACGTCTACATGCGCGGAATTGAATTTCGGGAAAGTGTGGATACTCACATGCGACTCGGCAATCATGACGAACCCCGATATGCCTTCGTCGAACCGCGTTTTGATTTCCTTGACGACTGGCTTGCTTATTGCCTTCATTCCAAGTTCCTTGGGAAGTTTAGCCAAGAATTGCAAGATGAACTTTTTGTTTGAAAGCTTTTGAGAACTGCAGTCCCTCAAGTCCAAAACCAAGTGTGTTCCGAAAGAACCCGGGAGTTTTGAGGAAAACAGGGAAGAAGCGAATATTGCTAGCCAATAGCCAACGTCGTAAGCTATTATTCCGGCGAAGAAAAGCCAGTCGTTGGAATAAACGCTCAAAACAAAGGCGAAAGCCTCCAGCGAAAGGCGGTATTTCGCGATTTTCGCCAAAAGGCTTTTCGAGCGGCGTACGTCGAAGTAATCGTTCCAAAACTCGTCCAGCAACGCGAACGCCACGAACAAAACCAAAAACAAAAGGTTTACCTGAGGCAGTCCGAAGAAAACGAGCGCGAACAAGAACCCTGCAATGGCAAACTGGTGCGGCTTGGAATCGATTTTTCCGGCCAAAAGAACGGCAATTGCTATTCCCAAAAACAGCGTTGCAAACTGAATGCCGAACGACAACAATAGCGCATAGAGAATTCCGTAAGCCAAGCCTGTTGCGAACTTAAAGTTTTTGGCTATGAACTTCTTTTCATCGACTTGGACGTCCGTCAGTTTGGACAAAAACCCGACGACGAAAGCCACTACCAAACCAAACAATTGATACAAGTCATCCACCTTCGTTTAGTTTCAAACTAAGAGAAAAAAAGGAAAAAGCTAACGCTGAAAACGACGAAAAAAGCAGTTACGGGCAGTCTTTCTTTTTCAGCATTTCTTATCGCCAAATACTTTAAAATCACGCTTTCTCAACTATTTAATCCTATGAGAATACTCGAGTTGCACTGCGATTACGTACGATTCAAGCCGGTTTCCAAAGCCTTGAAAACCATCGGAGAGCTTTCCGAAGAGGAAAAACAAGGCTTGGAAATGAAGAACGTTTTGCTAGTGTGGAGTTCGTTCGAAGTCGGAGACAACCAAGCGGTTCTAGAGCAAGCAGCGAGGGACGTGGAAAAGAATTTCAGGGAAGTAAAGGCAAACGCGGTTTTGGTTTACCCATACGCCCACTTGTCCAACAACCTGGCAAAACCCGACGAGGCAATCAAGCTTTTGAACGATTTCTTGAATCGCGTGAAGGTTTTCGCCCCGCAGTCGCAAAAAGCGCCTTTCGGATACTACAAGGAATTCGAGCTCAAGTGCAAAGGGCATCCTCTCGCTGAGTTAAGCAAGACAATCAAAGCGGACGCCCTGGAAAAAACCGCAGAAAGCCTGGGAGCAAAAACGGAAGTAGTTGAAACCATACAGGAAAAGGAAGAACCGTTGAGCGACTCGCTCAAGCAGGAAGCTAAGCTGAAAAGCGAATTCTTCATACTCACGCCGGACGGAGAACTGCTTGCTCCGGAGAAATTCAATTACAAGAACCACGAAATGCTGAAATCTCTGGTGAATTACGAAATAAAAAAAGTCCGAGCTTATGCTGAAGAACCGCCGCACATCAAACTCATGAAAGAACACCATTTGGTGACTCACGAACCGGCGAGCGACTCGGGAAACATGCGCTGGATGCCCAAAGGGCTTTTGATAAAACGCTTGCTTGAAAAAGCTGTCACCGACTTTTGCGTAAACTACGGGGCGATGCAGGTGGAAACGCCGATAATGTACGACTACCAGCATCCTGCGTTGAAAAGCTACCTCAACCGCTTTCCAGCCAGGCAGTACGTCGTGAAGAGCGACGAGAAAGACTATTTCTTAAGGTTCTCCGCTTGCTTCGGCCAATTCATGTTCGCCCACGACTTGATCATTTCCTACAAAAACCTCCCCCTGTCCTTGTACGAAATCACGCACTACTCCTTCCGCAGGGAACAAAGCGGAGAACTCGCCGGGCTTAAGAGGCTAAGGGCATTCACCATGCCCGACATGCACACCTTGTGCGCCAACTTCGACCAGGCGAAAAAAGAATTCGAAAGGCAGTACGAAGCTTGCTTGCAGTGGAACAATGACTTGGACATTCCGTTCGAAACCGCCTTCCGGGCGCAGAAAGACTTTTTCGAGGAAAACAAAGACTGGTACGTGCGCATGGTCAAGAAAATAGGCAAGCCGACGATGTTCGAGCTGTTCGACCAGCGCTACGCTTATTTCATCACCAAGTTCGAGTTCAACTTCATAGACAACAACGAAAAAGCAGCCGGGCTCTCGACGGTGCAGATAGACGTCGAGAACGGGGAAAGGTTTGACATCAACTATACGGACGAACACGGAAGGAAACAGCATCCTTTGATCCTCCACACATCCATTCCCGGCGCTGTTGACAGGGTTCTATTCGCCTTGCTCGAAAGGGAAGCCGCGAAAATCAAGCAAGGCAAAACGCCGATGCTTCCGCTATGGCTCTCGCCAACTCAAGTGCGCATCGTTCCCATCGCAGACAGGCACAATGACTTTTGCGAAAAGCTGTTGGCTGAAATTAAAAAACATGAGGTGCGCGTTGACTTCGACGACAGGGGGGAAACGTTCCAAAGCAAAATCCGCAATGCGGAGAAAGAATGGGTTCCGTTCGTAATAGTCGTTGGCGACAAGGAAGTCAAGAGCGCGGAATTATCCGTGAGAAATCGCTTGAATGGAAGGCAGGAAATCCTCCACTTGCAAAAACTTGTTGGCTTGGTAGAAAAGGAAACCGAAGGAAAGCCGTTCGAAAGGCTTTCCCTAAACGACCACTTGAGCAAAAGGCCCGTATTCTAAAAGCTTATTTTCTGCAAAGCTTAACGAAATTCTCGTAAATCTCTTTCCCGTACTGCGAGTGCACGACTTCCGGGTGGAACAAAGTCCCGTAAACCGCTTTAGTCTCGTGCTTGAAAGCGTGGATTGCAACGTCCTTGCTGTGGGCGAGGGGTTTGAATCCGGGAGCTTTTACTACTTCGTCGTTGTGCGAAGCGAAAACGGTAAACTTGTTCGGCAAGCCTTGGAACAAATCGTTTTTCTCGTCGACAACCAACTCGACGTTACCATACTCAGGCACTCGTGCTGGCGCAACTTCCCCGCCGTAATGCAACGCAATAAACTGCTGCCCGGCGCAAACGCCCAAAACGGGGATGATTTTTTCAACGCAATAGTCCAAGAACGCGCCGCAGTTTCCTGCCATTCCCGACTCGCCGGCGCCGATGCGCAAAGCCCCTCCAGAAAACACCAAGCCGTCAACATCCGAAATCGCTTCAACTGGAGAGTCCACCGGGATAAGTTTCGTTTCGACGTTCAAATCTCGAAGCCTGCGGTAAATCAAATGCCCCCACTGGCTTCCCAGGTCAGCAACGAAAACTTTCATTTCATTCCCATTCGATAGTACTAGGCGGTTTGTTCGTAATATCGTAAACAACGCGGTTGATTTGCTTCAACTCGTTCGTTATTCGCAAGGAAATCCTGTGCAAAACCGTGTGCGGAATTTTGAAGTACTGAGCCGTCATCGCGTCCGTCGCCTCGACGGCGCGGATTGCGATTGTAAAACCGTAAGCCCTCACGTCCCCCTGCACGCCCGTGGTTTTCGTTTCCAATAGAACGGCGAAATACTGCCACGGCAAATCCATCTCGCCCAACTCGAACGCCCGGAACATCTCGTCCAAAACAATCGCGTTCGCCTCGCGGCACAATGCGATTTTCTCCGGCGTCACTTCACCTATGACCCTCACCGCCAGGCCCGGGCCCGGAAAAGGCTGCCTCCAAGCCGGGTTTTTAGGCATGCTCAACTCCTTCGCCACTTCCCGCACTTCATCCTTGTACAAATCCCTCAACGGTTCTACTACCACCAGCCCCATTTGCTTGGGCAAGCCTCCAACATTATGGTGGGTTTTGATCGTATCTCGAATTCCGCTCCCGCTTTCAATCCAATCCGGGGCGATGGTTCCTTGAATCAAAAACTTTGCGTTCAACTCCTTCGCTTCCCGCTCGAAAACCTTGATGAACAACGCCCCGATTTTCTTCCTCTTATCCTCAGGGTGCGATATTCCCTTCAGCCCGTCGAAAAACTCTTTCGCCCCGTCAACCACGAGAACCTTGATTCCCAGTTCCTTGAAAATCTTCCTGACTTGGTCCGCTTCCCCCTTTCTCAACAAGCCCGTATCCACGAAAACGGCTTTCAGCCTGTTTCCAAACGCCTGGCTCGCCAAAACCGCGCAAACCGTTGAATCGACTCCACCGGAAACCGCAATAATCGCAGTTCCATCCAGTTTTTTGAGTTCCGAAATAGCGTTTTCAATAAACTCGTTCGGGTTAAATGCCATGCTCACCACCGTTCAAACTCGATAAAAAGAAGTCCATAAACTAATTCGGCTCCCAAGTTTTTAAGACTATCATAACTACGCCTTACAGTCTAAAACCAATTCCTTCGCTATCCTCAAACCCTCTATTCCGCCCTCCCGGTTGTTAGCCTCCACGCTCACCCTCACGAGAGGCTGGGTGTTGGAAGGGCGTATCAAGAAAGTGTAGTCTTCGAAAGACGCTTTAACCCCGTCGATAGTTTCAACCCTAGCCGGGTTCAAGCCATTTACCAGTTCGGCCAGCTTTCTGAAATCAACCGTAACGTTGTGAATGCTTTCGCTCACGAACACGCTTTTGAATTGCTTGGAAAACTCCACCAGCTCCCCCGCCTTGGACTGGGAAAGCAACGCCGAAAAGTAAACACCATCCGAGTAAGGAATGTGCTTGAAAACCGAGTAGTGCCCGGACTTTTCAGCCGAGAAATCAGCGCCTAATTCTTCAGCCTTCTTCAAAACAAAAATGTCTCCCACCGGCGAGTAGGAAGGCTTGAAGCCGTTGTCCTCGAGGAAAACGAACACTTCCTCTTGAAAATCAAGCGTAAGCACTATCCTGCTCCCCTTCTGCAGGAAATTCACCGCAAAAAAAGCTGCAGCCGCGCCGGAATCGACGATCTTTCCCGAATCAACGCAAACGCACCGGTCCCCGTCCCCGTCAAAAGCAAACCCTAGCGCGTTATCCTTCTTCGACTCGCTCACTAACGTTCCAATCGCGTCAGCAGTCGGTTCCGCGCTGTGCCTGACGAACATCGGGTCCGGCTCGCTGAAAAGGACTTTCGGAAAAACGCTTTTCAAAGAACAAACCGCGCCGCCCGCCAAGTCGAAAACGGCGTTTCCAAAATCCGGAAGCGAATCGCGATAACCTTCCAGCAAAGAATCGACCGTCTCTATAGGATTGTTCCGCGCCTTAAACTCCTTCGCGCGTTCTGCGCGATCTTCAAACTCTTTCTTCAAATCCGCAAGCTCTTCCGAATAGAAAGAACGCTTTTGCTTCAAAGGCTTTAATCCGTTGTATTCAGGCGGATTGTGGGAAGCGGTCAGCGAAACGCCCAACTCGTTCGAAGCGAACGCGACTGCCGGCGTGGGGGCGACGCCCATGAACGTCTTCTCGCCGTCGAAACCTTCAAACAACGCTTCCAAAAGCAAGTTGTTATTACGCCGGTAATCCATTCCGGCAACGATTTTTCTGGAAAATGCGGCTAATGCTCCGCCTAGGACGAAAAAATTCTGGAGGTTAACGTCCTTCCCGTAAACGCCGCGAATATCGTAGGTCCTAAACATTCCTTTCCAGCGCCTCCCCTTTTGTTCAATACACACGTGCTCGTTTAAAACCCTACTCTTGAACTACCGTCCCGTCGGGCACGTTTTCCTTCACGAAAACCCTCGGGTAAATCTTGCAGTCGCTCCCGATAATCTTTCCGCAAGTGATGGAAACGTTTATGCCTATCTTCGTCCCGCTGCCAATCACGCAGCCTAGCTTGGCTTTCCCCGAAGAAACGTTCTTGCCCTTCACTTCCGCAAAAACGATCTTGTTGTCAAAACGCAAGTTCGCCGTAATCGCTCCTGCGCCAAGATTCACGTCCTCGCAGACCACGCTATCTCCAACATAGTTGAAGTGCGGCGCGTTAGAACGGCTCATCAAAATTGAATTCTTCAATTCGCTCGAACCCACGTGGCAGTTATCCTCCACGACCGCTCCCGTCCTCAGGAAACTGTTCGGGCCGACGATCGAGTTCTCGCCGATGAAAACAGGCCCCTCGATCCTCGAAGGAGCGCGGACCATGCTGCCCTTGCCCAAATGCAACTTTCCCTTCACTACTACGCCCGGTTCTATTGTCCCTTCCCTCTTGTCTTCAAGAAGGTTTTCGCAAGCGAACTCGCTCGCGTCCAAGTAATTCCAGAAATAACCGACGTCGTTCCAGTAACCCTCGAACTCCAAAACCCTGATTTTGTTCTTCCGCGCGAAAACGCTTAACGCGTCGGTAAACTCGAATTCCCCCCTTGCCGATGCGGGCAGGGTTTCAAGAATCGGGAAAAACTCTTGCGGAAGGAAAGCGGTGTTCGTGTTCGCAACCCCGGGCTCTTGCACGCCGGTCTTTTCCTCAATCCTTTCGAGAAAACCCCCCTCGGAGATGAGCTCGCCGTATGAACTCTTGTCCGCAACCCTCTTTCCGACCAAAAACCACTCGCCCGTCTTGGTTTTGCTCAAGAAAGAATCGCAAAAACGGGGGTCGAAGAAATTATCGCCGTTCAAAACCATGAAATCGCCTTTCACGAAAGGCTTCGCCTGAAGCAAAGCATGCGCAGTCCCCTTCTGCTCCTCCTGCACCGCGAAAACGATCTTGTCCGCAAAACGGCTTTTAGAAAAATGCTCCATCACCGCCTCTTTCTTGAAGCCGACTACAATGACGATTTTACTGGCCTTGTCGTAAACGCTCTCAACAATCCAGTCCAACAACGGTTTTTTCAAAAGGCGGACCATCGTTTTCGGAATATGGTTGGTAATAGGCCAAAGCCTCTCGCCCTTTCCAGCAGCTAGAATCACGAAATCCATTTCCAAAACCACCAAACTACAAAACCGTGACGGACTTAGCCAAGTTCCTCGGCTTGTCCGGGTCCCTGCCCCTTTCCACCGCCGAATAGTAAGCCAAAAGCTGAAGCGGGACAACCTCCACAACCGCGTACAACAACGGGTTTTCCATTTTCGGCAGCCGGATCAAAACGTCGTAATTAGCGTTTTCCCCGTCGCTAACCCCGATTATTTTCGCGCCCCTCGATTTCGCTTCAATCCCGTTGTTCAAGCAGTCCACGAACGTCTCGTCGTGCGGATTCAACAAAACCACCGGCGTTCCCTTCTCCACCAACGCGAGGGTCCCGTGCTTCAACTCTCCCGCGGGCATTCCCTCCGCATGAATGTAAGAAATTTCCTTTAACTTCAAAGCTCCCTCCATTGCAATCGCGTAGTTCACGCCCCTGCCGAGAAAGTAAACGTGCTCCTTGAACTTGAAGTCTCTAGCCAAGCTCCTCAAAACGTCCTTGTTCCAGTCAACGCCCTGCTGGACTGCAGAAGACAAGGCGTCAAAATCGATATCCTTCCCCTTGGCTGCGAAAGCCACCGCCAGGAAAACGCCCAGCTGGTTGAGAAAGCTCTTGGTAGCCGCAACGCCGATTTCAGGCCCGCAGTTCAAGTACAAAGTCTTGTCGCTGGTCCTGTCCAGCGTGGAACCCACCACGTTCACGATGGAAAAAACCCTCGCGCCCTTCTCCCTAGCCTTGCGAACGCAAGCCAAAACGTCCGCAGTCTCCCCGCTCTGCGAAACCGCGATTAAAAGAGAATCCTTCGTCAAGTGTTCCGCTTCAACCCCGAATTCCGACGCCAGGACGACGTTCAACTCTTTCCCTAAAAGCTTTCTGAAAACGTGCTTGGCAAACAAAGAAGCGTGAAACGAAGTGCCTGACGCGACGACAATCACATTCCTGCTTTCAAGCAATTCCTTCGAGAAAGAACGCAAAACCTCTTCGTTTTGGAAGGCGGACTGCTTCAACGTCACCGGCTCTTCACTTATTTCCTTCATCATGAAATGCGTGAAATCCCCCTTCTGCGCCTGCTCGGCATTCCACTTCACTTCGCTAATCTGCTTCAAAACCTGCTTTCCCGAACGGAAATCGACGAAACGCATTTCGCCGGCGTTCAAAACCGCCATTTCCCCGTCGTTCAAAAACACCACTTTCTTCGTGAACTCCAGGAACGGAACGCAATCGCTAGCAGCGAAAACCTCCCCTTCTCCAACGCCCACCACCAACGGGCTTTCGTTCCGGACTGCAATCAACCCGTCCGGATTGGCTTTCGAAATCACTAGAAAGGCGAAGGAACCCTTCAACTTCCTGCTCGCGTCCAAAACCGCGCCCTCCAAGCCGCCAGAAGGATTGGCTTTCAAAGCCTCTTCGATCAAGTGGGGGATAACTTCCGTATCGGTTTGCGAAGAAAACTCGTGCCCCTTGTCCCCCAGTTCTTTCTTCAATTCCAGAAAATTCTCGATAATCCCGTTGTGCGCAACTGCAATAGCCCCGTCGCAAGAAACGTGCGGATGGGCGTTCAAGGAAGTCACGCCTCCGTGTGTAGCCCAGCGGACGTGCCCGACTGCAACAGAGCCGGCCAAGTCCGAAAGCTTCAAGCGCGAGTTGATTTCGTCAACCTTTCCCGTATCCTTGAAAATCTTCAAAGAACTCCCGTTAGAATCGCTTTCCAAAACTGCAACGCCGGCTGAATCGTAGCCCCTATACTCCAACGCCTTCAGTCCGGAATACGCCACTTTGCCGACCGGCCTGAAACCCAGATAACCTATGATGCCGCACATGAAAAACACCTTTTTCCCGCATGACTAAAAAGCCGTTCCCGCCGGAAAGCGAAAACGGCTTTTTGACTTTTTGCAAAAGAGGGGTTACGCGAATTCGAACAAACAAACTTTGCAAACCACCCCTTATAACCACCGTTCAACGCAAATTCATAAATACTATGGTTCAAACGGCATATTTTTAAACAATTTCGTAAAAATATTATCAAAAACTTTGAAAGGCAAAGGGCAGGAGAATGAATGCAAAACTCGTTTTGGAAGACAAGGCACTGGACGCCAAGATAATCCGGGAAAAAACACTCAAAATATTTTCTGAAGACAGGCTGCGCATACTAGAGCTCTTGTCGCAGGGGCCCAAGTACCCTGCAGAAGTCGCGAAGGAACTGAAAATGCACTTGCAAACCGCATACTACCACTTCAACCTTCTGGAAAAAGCGGGCGTGATAGAAAGAGGGGAAACCGAGGAAAAAAGGGGGGCTTTGGCGAAAAAATTCGTTTTCAACGCCGACGCCCTCGCCGTAGTAGTGAGAGAAAACTGGAAGCCGTTCGGGGCGAAGAGAAAAAAACCACCGGCGTTCTTGGAACCCTTCGTAAAGGAAGGGTTCATCAATGCAAAAATCGTGGTGGGCAGCCCCGACCCCCACGGCCCCTACAGGGGAAGGGGCTCGGAATTGTGCGCGATGGAATTAAGCGCATTGCTCGGGCAGTACGGTTCTTTCGAATATCCGCTGTATTACTTGGATACTGAAGTGAGAAGCGAAGTGCTGAAGGAAAACCTTTTCATCCTCGGAGGGCCAAAGGTAAACACACTGCTGGAAAAGGTGAACAAGCACCTGCCCATAAAATTCGACGAGAAGACGTTCGATGTGGTTTCAAAACCTTCCGGAAAAACCTACGCCGAGAACGTGGGCATAATAGAATCGATAGACAGCCCTTTCGCAGAAGGGAAGAAAATACTCGTCATCGCCGGCAGGGACCATCACGCCACGAGAGTGGGCATTCTCGCCATCCTGAAGAAACAAAAGGAACTGGAGAAGGGAAATAATGCCGACCCCAAGGTTTTCGCGAAAATCGCCCAGGGTTTTGACGAAGACGGGGACGGCATCGTGGATGAAGTGGAAATACTGGAGTGAAAAAAATGAAAGACGCGATTCTAATCAAAAACGGGGTTGTGGTAGACCCCTTATCTAAAACGCAGGAGGTCCGCAACGTCAGGATAAAGAACGGGAGGATTACGGACGACAAGCTCGATAATGCCGAAGAGTTCGACGCCGACGGGCTCATCGTAATGCCGGGCTGGATCGACTTGCACACCCACTGCAGGGAACCGGGTTTCACTCACAAGGAAGACTTGCTTTCCGCAAGCAAAGCCGCCATAGCCGGCGGCTTCACCACCATCGTGGCAATGCCCAACACCAAACCCGCTATAGACAATCCCTCTGCAGTGGATTACGTTTTGAAGAAAAGCGCTTTCCTGGAGCCGAACGTGCTTTGCGCCGCTGCAATCACCATAGGGCAAACCGGAGAGGAACTGGTAGATTTCACGGCTTTGAAAAACTCCGGTGCGGTTTACTTCACCGACGACGGAAACCCCGTGCAAGATTCTAAAGTAATGAAAAAAGCGCTTTTGGCTTCTAAAGAAGCAAATATTCTCCTAGCACAGCATTGTGAAGACAAGAGTGCAATCAAAGGAGCTTTTTGCATGGGCGAAAACGCCGCGAAACAACTAGGCTTCAAGGGATTTGCCAGGGAGACTGAATTGAATTGCGTAGAACGGGATTTGAAGTTAGTCGAAGAAACGGATGCTCGCGAGCATTTTCTCCACTTGAGTTTGAAGGAAAGCGTTGAAGCACTCAGGAAAGCGAAAGCAAAAGGCTTGACCGTCACCGCCGAAGCTACCCCCCACCATTTTTCTCTCACCGAAGACTCGCTCTTAGAGAAAGGAACCAACGCGAAAATGAATCCCCCGTTGAGGGAAGAGAAAGACATGAAAGCAATCCGAGACGGGCTGAAAAACGGCGTTTTCGACGTGATTGGAACCGACCACGCGCCCCACACTGCCGAAGAAAAAGCACTCGGTTGGGAAAAAGCGCCCAACGGGATAATAGGATTGGAAACTGCGGTAGGCCTAAGCATTACGAACCTCGTTGAAACGAAAACCCTATCGTGGATTCAACTAGCGGAAAAAACTTCCCTAAACCCGGCGAAGCTCATAGGACTGGAAGGCAAGGGAAGCCTGCGCCCGGGTTACGATGCCGACGTGACGGTAATAGACCCGGAAAAAGAATGGGTTGTTGACGCGAAAAAATTCAAGTCGAAATCGAAAAACACGCCGTTCGGCGGAATGGAATTGAAGGGAAAAGCCATCGCCGTAATAGCAAAAGGAGTTTTGTACGAATTGCAGTGAAAAAAGGTGGGATTTTGATGAAAAGCGAGATTGAAAAAATCCTTTTGGAATACAAGCCCCTCATCGACAAGGCGATTGAAAAAAACATCCCGCGCGCGTTTCAAGGAACGCCCTTGGAAAGAATGGCGGGAAAACCGCATTACGCTTACGACTCCCAGAGCATCACGCAAGCTATCTCCGTCCCGATCTGGGACCTGCTTGACCGCGGGGGAAAAAGATGGAGGCCCGCGCTGACGCTCATTGTAATAGAAGTTTTGGGAAAAAGTCCGATGAAACACCTGGATTTTGCCGTTATTCCCGAAGTAGTCCACAACGGAACGCTGATGGCGGACGATATCGAAGACAATTCGGACTTCCGCAGGGGAAAACCGTGCGTGCACAAGATTTACGGGGAGGACATTGCAATAAACGCGGGCAACGCCATGTACTTCCTTCCTTTGAAAATCATAATGCGAAGCGCCCTTCCCGACAAAACCAAAAACGCGCTTTACGAGGCTTACGCGCAGGAAATGATCAACGTTTCAATCGGCCAGGGGATGGACATTTACTGGCACAAGGGCTTGAAGCAAAACGTTTCAGAAAAAGAATACCTGCAAATGTGCTCTTACAAAACCGGCTGCCTCGCGAGAATGGCGGCGAAAATAGGCGCGATTCTCGCTGGAGCGAACCCAAAGCAGTTGAAAGCGTTGGACGAATTTGCCGAAGCGATCGGCATTGCTTTCCAGATTCAAGACGATATTCTAAATCTCACAGCCAGTAAAGAATACGGAAAGGAAATAGGCGGGGACATAAGCGAAGGAAAAATCACGCTGAACGCAATTTATGCGCTCAAACATTCTCCCCGCGCTTCGAGGCTCCGCGAAATACTGAAAAAACACACTAAAGACCCGCAATTGATTCTCGAAGCGATAGACATAATGCGCGAAAGCGGTTCGATAGAATACGCGAAAAGCTTCGCTAAAACCCTCGTGAGAAACTCGTGGGAGAAAGCGGATAAGCTGTTCAAGGAAAACAAGGGCAAGCGCAAGCTCAAGGCGCTCGCCGACTATCTCGTAGAAAGGACTTACTGAACCTGAACCGCAGGGCTTGCAGGTGCTTCCACAACCTGGGCGAAAACCGCCTCGAAGTCCTCGGGCTTCGCAGCAAAATCTTCGCTGGACGCAATTTCACCGCGCCCCTTCAAAACTTCCCTCGACAAAACCCAGAAAATAAGCGCTATTGCCTTCCTTCCCTTGTTGTTGGTAGGCAAAACCAAGTCGATCATCGACGGGTTGTTGTTCGTATCGCACAACGCTATTACCGGAACGTTGACGCTGTAAGCTTCCTTCACCGCCTGCTTGTCCGCGCCTGGATCCACGACCACAACCAGCTTCGGCTCGACGAAATCGGTTCTCGAAGGGTTGGTGAAACGCCCGGGGGTAAAACGCCCCAGCAACGGCTTGAAACCCGTAAGCTCGCAAAACTTTTCCACCGGCTGCCTCGCGTTGTCCTTGTTGGAAACGACGAAAACCCCCTCCTTGTCGGAGGAAGCCAACAGCCTGGACGCTGCCTTCAGCCTCTCGTCCAGCTTCTTCAAATCCAAAACGTGCAAGCCGTCCTCGCGCACTTTGTAAATGAACTCCTTCATCCCGCCGTTCTTGTTGCGCGTTCCGATGTGCGCGCCCGCTTCCAAGTACTTCTCCTGCGGAACCAAAAAATCTACCATTGCCATTTGAAACCATCTCTCAGAGGCATTCATTACGCGGTCTGAAAGCGTAAGAAAGAATGCGCCTTAGTCTCCAAAAACCATTTTCGTTCAATAGTGGTTTTAGAGCCGGCATAATGCTCCGCGGGCAAGTTATTAAAGCTTTTTCAAGCAACAATCTCTTCATGAAGACCAGCATGAACGTCGAAAGCCAGGAAGACTCGGCGATAGAACCAACCGAAACCACTGCCCTAGCTCAGGAACCCAAGCAGGAAGCCGAAGAAGAACTGCTGGAAGACGACCGCCCCCAGAAAAAACGCGGCAGCGTGGATTTCAACCTCGTTAAAACTATTGAAGCGGCTTTATTTTTGGCAAACCGCCTCGTTTCTTTTGAAGAACTCTCTAAAGTGACGAACACCAACCGGCAAGCCGCCAGGACCCTCGTGGAAAAGCTCAAGGACGATTACGAAACGAAGGAAGGGGCGTTGGAAGTCGTTGTTGCGGACGAAGGCGCTTCACTACAAGTCAAACCCGAATTCCTGCAGAACGTTTCGGAATTATCCAAAAAACCCGACTTGAGAAGGAAGTCGATGAAAATACTCGCGCTCATAGCAAAGAAAGGGCAGCTTTTGCAATCCGAGTTGAAAAAATACTTCCGCGGGGAAATTTACTTTTACACCACGGAATTGAAGCAAAAGGGCTATCTCGAGTCGGAAAAGCGCGGGAACACGCGCTTGCTCAAGCCAAGCAAGAAATTCGCCGAAACGTTCCAAATGAGTCAGTGACGGCGCGGGGGGCGCTCCACGATTTCAACAACCTTCGCCCTATTCTCGTGGTGCTTGAAAAACCTGCTCATCTTACCGGCAAGAGCATGCGTAAACTCGGACTGTTCCACGCCGAAATAATCCACTAAAGCCTGATCCAAGTCCATAGTCCTTCGAACATCCGCGGTTGAACCGTTAGGACGAATTTGCACAACCTCCGCGACATGCTCGAAAAAAGGCCTGTTTGACTTTTCAACGCTCAAAAACCGGTCTAAGGGAGGTGTTTCTCTAACAGAAGCCGATCTGGTTCCTGTAAACCTTAGTTTTCTCAAGAACTCCTCCGGATTGGAAGGATCCCGCTTAAACATCACTGCATCCAGCAGCCTGCTCACGCTCAACGCCGCCCGCCGGTATTTTTCAAGCTCTTTCAGTTTCTCTTCGTCAACTTCAACGTGCACGTTGGAATACATTCGGTCTTTTGCCTTACCGGTTTTTCGCGCTCCTGGCTTAAGCTTGGAGAACGGATGCCAGTGCGCTACTACGGAAGTAGGAATACGAAGCATGTGATAGAACGAACCGGGATCCTCAGTACGCGGTTCAATATGCGTTCCAAACTCGCCCTCGGCATTTTTCCAATCCCACTCGTTCAAAGGAATCAAAAGAGAATTGTGAAAAATTAACTTCGGTTCCCCCAATTCAGAGTGTTCGAAGGGAGTTCCCTTCGACTTCCTGCTCTGCAGCCTATTCAAGACCAGATACGCCACGCGGCTTGGATTTTGCTTTGATTGAAAAGATATGCCAGCATAAGGGCTTTCACCCGCTTCCCTCCATCCCGCCACTTTCTCTTCTGAAGGAGCATCGTAATGCCACTCCGCATTTTTCACTGCGGTTAGAATTAAGTCTAGGAAATCCTCGGGTTTTTTGCTTTGCGTTATTGCATGAAAAACACTCAACCCCATTTCACACCACTACAAAGAAAATTCATTCGAACGGCAGGCTCAACACCGCCTTGATCTGCTTCGCCCGCTTTCTCCCTATTCCCTTAACTTTCTGCAACTCCTTTTCACTCGCTAAAACTATTTTCTCAATGCTCTTAAAATGCTGGAGCAACGCCAAAGCGTTCTTCGGGCCTATCAAAGGCAGGGATTCGACAATCAACCTCTGCTGCTGTTCAAGCGAAAAACCTTTCTTTGAAAACTGGATTTTCATTTCCCTCGGCTTCAATAACTGCTCCCGAAAGCCAAGGGCATAAATGAAGCCCCCCAACTCAACCTCGTCCGGGAAAAAGAAAACCGGAATTTTGTAATCCACCGCCAGCGCAATCAACGCACCCCGTACTGCGTTTTGGTGCAAACGCTCGAAATCCAAACCCACGATTGCGATAATCGGGGAGGCGAAGTTTTCCTTCAACTCTTGAGCTTGCAAAAACAACCTTCCGTCAATAACGCTGCTCTCGAAATCGCTTGCCGTTTTCCTCTCTACGCAAGCGCGGTCGCTCAAAACGAAATCACCAACCGGCAAGCGCGAGTATTTCACCACTGCATACAGCCTCGCAAGCTCTGCACACGCCTCCGAACCCTCCTCCCGGTCGTCGGCGAAAACTTGCACTCTCTCCATCTTCCCGAAATTCAATTCAGCCATTTTAAAAATCGCCCAGGCTAGTCTGGCCTTTTTTCTTTGTTTCTTCCCGCGTTCCCTCATCCGGCAGCGTTTCTCCCTCTTTGGACTGGCGAGGCACGTGCTGCATTCTCTCCATTTGCTTGAGCATCTTCTTTTCCTTGTTCTTGGAAATCCACAAGTACGCCTCGTCCTTAGTGCCGCGCGTCACCAAAACAACGACCTCTCCCACTTTCGCCCTTCCCGCCCTGCCCCGGCGTTGAATCAAGCGGATTTCGGACGGAACCGCCTCGTAAAAAACCACCAAATCTACACCCGGAATGTCCAAACCCTCCTCGCCGATTGAAGTTGCAACCAGAACGTTGAACTCTCCGTTGCGAAAACTTTCCACAACCGCGTGCTGTTCCTTCTGGTTCATCCCGCCGCCAGCCCTGCCTACCAACGCTTTGGCGTTCACTTTCGGCAAGGCATTCAACTCTAAAATTAAGTACGCAACCGAATCGCGGTAGTGGGCGAAAACTATCGCCGACTTTCCGCTCGCGCAAACTCCGGCAATCAACGCCGTCAGCTTGTGCAATTTCGGATGCTCGATTTTCTTTTCCAACAGCATCCTGCACTCCGCCTTTATTTTCTCCACCCGCGGGTCTTTCAACAACTGCAAAACCGCTTTCGTCTTCGTTTCCCTTTCATTCAAACTCTCAAGAAAGTCCAACAGCGGTTTTACCCCCTCGCTTTCCAGCAAGTCAATCGCGTGAACCAAGTTCAAGGCTTTGGCCAAAAAACTCGAGAAGGAGTAAAATGCCGGATTGGTTTTCGCTAGAATGATGAACCTCGTTCTCAACGCCAGCAGTTCCTTCTTGTTTGCGCGAGTTTTGCTTGAAACGAAACCATGATGCGCCAGTTTGGACAACGGTTCTGAAAGCAGTTCTTCCAGCTTTTTCCTCAGAGAAACCAATTCGGGAGGCAAGTCCACGAACTCCCAGAAAACCTTCACTTCCTTCACGAATTTTTGCACTTGTTCGTCTTGCGCTGTCTTCACTTCAACCGCATTAACCCCCAGGTTCCTGCAAACTTCCGCTACCTTCTTTCTTTCTGCCGAAGGACTGGCGGTCAAACCCAAAACCAGCGCTTGTGTTTTCTGCGCTTTCTCGCCGATGAAAACGTAAGCGTAAGCCCCGACAGCCCTGTGAGCCTCATCGAAAACCACGAGGGAAAAATCCTGCAGCGAAAGCAAGCCTGACTTCAAGTCGTTCCGGATAGTCTGGGGAGTGGCGAACACCACAGTCGCCTGCGCGTATTTTTCCGCCCGCTCTTCCTTCGCAACCTCGCCAGTCATCACAACCGCTTCTTCAATAGTTTCCAAAAATTCCTCCAGCCTCTTTGCCTGCTGCAACACCAGCGGCTTAGTGGGCGCGAGAAAAAGAATTTTTTTAGGCGAAGTTTTCAGCAAGTGGGCGATTGCAAGTACGGCTATGAACGTTTTGCCCAAGGCAGTGGGCATCACCACCAAAAGCCTTTTTTCCGAGAAAAGCTTTTCAGCCGCGCTGATTTGATAATCGCGAAGTTCAAATTTGCCTTTCTTCAACAAACTCAAGTCGAGCATTCACAAAACCCTTCAAGAAAAACAGGCAAAACGAAATTAATTACGTTGTTAATAGTGGAAGCACAAGCTTTTTAAGGAACAGAAAATATTTTTCGTTTCCTGTTTCGGTGGGTTTCAAAAAAATCTTTTTTAGAGGTGGGTTTACATGACGATACTGCCAGTAGCTCCCGTAGAGCGCATAATCAGGAAAGCCGGTGCGGATAGGGTCTCGCCGGATGCTGCAAAAGCACTTGCTGACATCCTGGAAGATCACGGAATCAAAATCTCCCACAAGGCAGTGCAGTTCTCCAAGCACGCGGGCAGGAAGACCGTGAACGCCGACGACGTCAAGCTCGCATCCCGCTGAAACCCCTTTATTTCCCTTTTTTCAAGTATCATCATGGCGCGTATTCTCGTGTGCTTCATTTCTAACAACCCAGTCAGCCTAGAGCTTTCTCTATACGCCCACTCCACTAACTTCACTCCCGAAACCAAAGTGCTCGTTCTAGACACGCCAAACTCTCACGAGCAGAACAAAAAGCTTGCCGGGGAGTTCAATGCAATTCACGTTTCTGAAGATGAATTCAAGAAAAGCGTTCCCGACGCGTTCAAAATATTGTTTCAAGGAAAGTACGGCGGAAACAGAAACGCCTGCCTTTACTACGCTTTCAAGGAAAAAGCCCACGCGGTTTTCTTCGACGACGACACCACCCCCTACGAAAACCCGATAGGGCGATACTCGGAATTATTCGGCGAGGGGAAGAAAATCGTGGTTGGAAAATACTTGCGCCACGCGACCGGAGCGCCGCAAATCATCAAGGAAGTAATCGACACTTTGGAAGCTTACGCGGACAAGCAACTGGTTGCGGAAGAAGCGCAGGAGAAACTGCTCCAATTGTTTTCAGGAGTGCCGATGGAAAGCGACAGCCCCCCGCGCGGAATGGGGGTCGTAGGAGGAAACGTCGGCATTCACTACGACTGCCTGAAGAAATACTGTTTTTTTCCAACGGACTACCGCGTTGAAGACGGAACGTACGGAGTGCTGGCGAAATACTTCGTAGAGGAAGAGCCGTTCAACCGGGAGGGCAACCCTGCGGTCTTCCACAACAAAAAATCCAGGGAAAACGCTTTGCTCTCAAACCTTGAAAACGAGTTAAAGGGAAACGTCATTGCGTTATGCGTAAAAGACTCTCTGGAAGAAAACGAATTCAGCATGGAGTCTGTGGAAGAGAAAATAAACCGGAACGCAAACTCGTCTTCAAAGGATTCAACTTAGACTACCTAAATTTCAAGAATGAACAGCGGAACTTGAAGGCAAAGGCAAGAGAATTGGGTTTTGAACGGGAATTAACCGCATTGCTGGGGATAACAGGAAA
>JAZDIF010000043.1:0-2179 GCA_043805205.1 Microcaldota archaeon | reverse complement strand
GGAGAAGCAAAGGAAGCAAACGGAAGCCATGCAGGCGAAGTACAAGAGACGGTGCTTTTCTCTCCGCCCGAGGAAAAACTTTTTTTCGGAGATGAGGACTTGGACGAGCCACTCGCTTTCGTAGGCGTGGGCAAAAGCGCGTTGAAGGAAACCGAGATAAACGGCGTGAAATGTTTTGCAGGCGAGGTAAGCTTCACCGGGCCCGGAAGTTATTGGTCCCTCCTGAACCCGTTCACCAAAGCGAAAGACGCGGAAGGGAACACCTATTGGGTGAGGGGTTTGGTGGGTTTGTGCATCGTGATTGAGGCCGCCAAAAGGAAGGAAAAACTGAAAGTGGTTTGCCTGAAAACCGGGGAGAAAGAATACGGGATAGTCAGGTGGTGACTGTTGTTGCCGTGCAAGATGGTTGGGAAAGAAGAAGGGAAGGACGAAGAGTGGGAAAGGAAATGTTTGCCGTGAGTGGGGAAAAACAGGGAATGGAAGAAAACGTTTGCAACACCTGAGTGCGGGAAGGAAAACGAGATAGATGCGGGACGGAAGAAAACGTTTGCCCGCGCCAGAGTGCAGGAAAGAACACGGGCGGTGGAAGAAAAGGTTTGCCGCACATGCCGAGTGCGTGAAAGAATACTGAATAGGCGAGAGGATAGAAGGAAATGTTTGCAGTTTCTGCTGAAGCGAAGAACCTGAAGACCGCGATAATATCCACTCTGGCGAACAACCCGGGCCTTGGGGCGAGGGAAGTGTTCGGCGAGATATCGAAGGGGCACGATTACGACGCGAGCTACCAGAAAGTGCATAAGGCGTTGAGGCAACTGAAAAAAGACAGCGTCCTTGACAAGAGGAGGACGAAATACGTGCTGTCCAAGGACTGGCTCCGCGACATAAAGGAATTCCTTTTTGATTTGGAGGACGCCTACATCTACCAGCGGCCTACAAACATAATGGAGCTGCCGAACTACGGGTCAGTGACAATCAGGAACAATGGCCCCATTGCAGAGCCCTACGTGTGGATGCTCAAGCAGGCGAACAAGCTGAAGGAGTACGGGAAGAAGCCGCTTGAAGCAGTATGCATCCAGCGGAGGAGCTGGCCGCTATTGATTTTGACCGGGAAAAACTACCAGACGTTCAAGAAAACCTTCAACGACAGGAAACAGTACGCCTTGATAGGCGAGAACAGGAAAATCGACCGGTATTTCGCGGAATTGTGGAAGGAAAGCGGATTCAAGTGCAGGCTCGGCGCGGAAGAGGCCAAAATAAACGACTCGATGGTTTGCGGCGACTTCATTTTCCAGGTGTTCCACGACAACAAAACCAAAAAGCAGTGGGACCGCTTCTACGATTTCCTTTCCAAAAGCACCTCGCAGAGCCTGATAGAAGCTCACAGGATCGCGTTCGAGACAACTGCCAAGAGCGAGATGGTCGTCACGAGGAACGCGGAGTTCGCCGAGCAGATAAGGGAGAAGGCGAGGGCGAAGTTCGGGAAGTGAGAAAGATGGAAGCGGAAAAAACTTACACGTTAGTGGAGAAGAGGCTCAAAAAACTAGGGTTGAAACCTGAAGAACTGATGAGGGAATTCGAAACGCGCGACACGGGAAAAAAAAGCGGAAGAATTGATAAGGAACGCACGGACGAAAAAAGCGCTGCTCGAAGAGTTGAAGCTGATGGCACGGAAAGGCAAGGCAATGCTGCAGAAAAAGGGGCTTACGGAACCGGGACATTCACAAGATTGTTGAAAAATCAAGGCGGAAGTAATGAAAGTCGTGTTGGACGAGGCGGCAGTGCAGACAAAATCTTAAAAGCCGGCTCCGCGTAGTACCACTCATGGATTACCTGCAAATAGGGATAATTGCAATCGAATTCCTCGCGATTCTCGCTGTGGGTTTCGTACTCGGCAAGGCAATACACCGGACAGTGGTGGGAATAGCCAAGGTATTCACCAAAAAAACCGCCACAACCCTTGACGATGAGATACTGGAAGCAATCAAGGGCCCGCTCAAAGCCATCTCAATCATACTTTTGGTCTACCTGATTTCCGAAAGGCTGGAAAACCTGTCGGCAATAAACGCCATCATCAACCAGTATACTTACTCCATACTCATTCTCCTCGGCGCCTACATAATATCCGACGTGTTCGGCGCGGTTTTGCGGTGGTACTACTATGAAGGCAAGCAGAAGAGCA
>JAZDIF010000042.1:0-3876 GCA_043805205.1 Microcaldota archaeon | reverse complement strand
TTCAAGAATGTACATTTACTTTTGCCAAAAAAACAAAAAAGATTTGGAAGAAGTAAAAACATTTCTTGAAGAAATTGGGATCATTTGTGGAAAAATCCATAATCCCAGTGTTAAGAAAGACCCTAATTATTGGCGGTTTTTCGTAAGCGCAAAATCATATATTGATTTTGCCAGGGTAATCGGATCAAGACATCTTGCAAAAAAGAAAGTCCTTGAGATGGTGATATAGTCCACGCCGCATGGCGACATGTGGATAAACGTGAACAAGGTAACCGTAGGGGAACCTGCGGTTAGATCACCTCCAATTGGTTGAAAGAATCAATTTTTGGAACGTTAGAGAACTCTTAGGAGTTCATCCAACCTTGCAAATTCGGAACCTGCATTTCATTTATTTAGACACAGGGACCCTTGCGGGAAAAAGCGTCTTGATTTTGCGCTTTGCTCAAAAGGGCTCGTGGCGCAGACTGGTAGCGCGCGTGATTTGCAAGCACCTTTGCCTTTGCGGCAAAGCTGCACCAAAAATATTTGGTGCGCGTTCAAAAAATCACGAGGCCGCGGGTTCAAATCCCGCCGAGTCCATCGCGCGGGGGATAATCCGCTTTACTTGAAAGAAAAAAAAAATAAAACGAAATAAAAAAAAAACAAAATGTTTTCTGTGCGCCTCAAAACGCTGGAAAACTAGAAGCAGTTGTGCTTGCACATAACGCTTTAAAAGTGTTTGCGATTGTTTCGCAAGAAACAATCGCTTCGCTCAAAAGAGGTTCGCAAAGGCCTGAGGGTTTGCGAGTCTTAAGCTGAAGATTTTTGGCATTCGAGACCAAAAGGTATCGTGAAGCGAAGTAGGATAAGCAAAATAACTGGCATGTTATAACCAAAATAGGTTTAACAGAATTCATAAGGAGTAGTTGTTACACACCAGCCAGTGGATGGTTAGGCTTGGGAAGCGAAGAAGGGCGTAGCACGTTGCGAAAAGCCGCGGCGAGGAGCAAGCATCCTGCGAACCGCGGATTCCCGAATTGCTCCGTGAGGAGCGCGAACCCGCCGAATTGAAATATCTTAGTAGGCGGAGGAAAAGAAATCAAAGAGATTCCGTTAGTAAGGCGACTGAAACCGGAACAGGGCAAACCGAATCTCCTGCGCAAGCAGGTAGCACATGTGGTGTTTGGGCTTTTCTTTTAACGCAAGCAACCGAGTTGAAGTGAGCTGGAATGCTCTGCCATAGACGGTGAAAGCCCGGTAGGCGAAGGATTGCAGGCGTGTGAAAAGTTCCAGAGTAGCGTGTCTTGACATGGGCGCGTGAATTTGGGAGAATTAACTTCCAACCCTAAATATATCCCAAGACCGATAGTGCATTCAGTACCGAGAGGGAAAATTGAAAAGAAGCCCGGGAGGGCAGTGAAAAGTGCCTGAAGTTGGTTGGTGACAGCGAAGATGCGGCGTGAAAGGGCGCAAGCCCGGTGTCGCGTCATACTTCTCGAAGCAAGAGTCAGGGAGTTTATGGGAGTGGCGAGCATTATGCAAAGCGAAAGCAAGTAGCCCGCAAGTCCGCAAGGACCCAGGGGCGCCGTCTGAATAAGGCGGTAAGTCACTTTTCTAAGACCCGAAGCCAATGCGATCTAAGCGCGAGCAAGGTGAAGCCGTTCATCCGAATGGTGGAGGCCTGCAACTAGTGTTAGTCTAACTACTTAGGTGACTTGCGTTTAGGGATGATAGGTCATTCGAGCTTGGCGATAGCGGGTTCCCATCGAAGTGAACCTTAGTTCAGCCTTGCTGGAGACAGATGTTGGGTAGAGCCACTGATTTGGCGGAGCGGGGGAGAAATCCCTCACCACCTTGTCAAACTCCGAATACAACATCGTCGTAGAAGGCAGGAGTTGGGGGCGCGAGTTAAGCGCGTGTCCCGAGGGGGGAACGACCCGTACTCACGTTAAGGTCCCAAAGTATTAGCTAAGTGTAAACTCAAGGTGTCGTGAATCTAAGACAGTGGGGAGGTAGGAACAGAAGCTGCCATCCTTTAAACAACGCGTAACAGCGGACCCATCAAGGTTCGTGGCACCGCAAACTGTCGGGACTAAAGCTAATTACCGATACGTGGGAAACGTTTCTGAAGAGAAATGTATTTAGTAGATGGGCGTACGGCTTGGGTAGAAGCTGGGGCGTGAGCTCCAGTGGACCGAGTTGTAATGAAGATCCTGGCACTAGTAGCAGCTATTCCAGGTGAGAATCCTGGACGCCGGAAGGGCTAGGGTTTCTGGGCAACGCTCGTCGTCCCAGAGTTAGTCGGTCCTAACCTGTAGCGTAACCGTGAAAGGGAAAGGGAAAGGCGTTAATAGTCGCCTACCGTGTGGATAGACGTGGCAACACAAGTTTTTTCCCCAACGCTTGGGGATAGATCCAGCCGAGATATTCGGTTTAACCGCACCAGCGCAAAGAAGTCTTGTTGTAAGGAGCATTTGCGCAAGTCGGGAATAGAGCCCGCAAGGGCTTTGGGTTAAATCCTTGAGTACGTGAAAAAGGGAAGAAAAACGATTCCATACGACCGTACCGAGAACCAGTACAGGTGCCCCTAGCAGAGAAAGCTAAGGCGCGTCAGGAGAACTAAAGCAAGGGAATTCGGCAAATTAGCCCTGTGCCTTCGGCATAAGGGGTGCCTACTTTTTTTTCTGAGAGTTTCTCGAAGGAGGATTAGTAGGTCGCAGTAACAAGGGGACATCGACTGTTTATCAAAAACATAGGTCTCTGCTACGTGGAAACGCTGTGTACAGAGGCCGACGCCTGCTCACTGCTAGTATCTGAACCTCCTTTTCAAGGGAGTGAAGGACTGGTAAAGAGCGGGAGTAACTCTGACTCTCTTAAGGTAGCGTAATACCTCGCCGCTTAATTGGCGGCTCGCATGAATGGCGTAACGAGTGTCCTACTGTCCCTGTTTTAGACCTGGTGAACCTACTACTCGGTGAACATGCCGGGGATTCCTAGGGGGAAACGAAGACCCCGTGAAGCTTAACCGCAGCTTGTTGTTGTGACGCGGCTGAGAGATCAAAGCGTAAGCAGGAGCCGCTATGCCATACCTTCTGGGGTATGGATAGTCGAAATTGTGACACTGCTATTTTTTGACTGCGTTGCTTACCCGCCCGCAAGGGTGGGGACAGCGGCAGGTGGGCGGTTTGACTGGGGCGGTACGCCTTCGACAAGGTAACAAAGGCGCCCAAAGTTCGACTCAATCCGGTCAGAAATCGGATGTAGAGGGTTAAAGACAAACGTCGGACTGATGGTGACCATAACAAAATTGGTCGCCGGCACGAAAGTGGGGCTTAACGAACAACAGTGTGTCCATTAATGGGACCCTGTTCTGTCAGACAAGCTACTCCGGGGGTAACAGGCTTGTCGCGTGCGAGAGTTCATTGACCTTTTCTTCTTCACAAGAAGAAGAGCTTAACAAAATTAAGAAACTCTTTCAAGCGGCTGCACGGTCTTCTTCCTAAAGTGAAGTGGAGCGTCAGCTGTGAGGTTCTTTTTGTTGGGTTTTCTCATTAAGAGAAAAGTCTGAATAAATCGACCACGCAGTTTGGTACATCGCTATCGGCTCGGCTTATCCTGGCGGTGCAGGAGCCGCCAAGGGTTGGGTTGTTCATCCATTAAAAAGCCACGTTAGTTGGGTTCAGATCGTTGCGAGACAGATCGGTGGCATCTCCTAGGAGTGTTTTGTGGTCTGAGGGTAAGGTTCCCTAAGTACACGCAGTGTTAGGCTTTTGCTGTTTTCCTGAACAGCGTTTTTAATAAAAACCCTAAACGGATGGCATTCCGACTTTACGGATGAAAGATTGTCAACAGTTTACGGGTGCAATGTCTAACTTTGCGGCTTAAGAGAGATGGAAC
>JAZDIF010000041.1:0-5761 GCA_043805205.1 Microcaldota archaeon | reverse complement strand
TACGCGCAACACCAGTGTTTCTCCACCCCGGCAAGGTATGGTGAAAGCGCTGCTGACCCGTTCGCTTGCGCCGGTTCTTACGCGGACAACCCCGGCGACGATAAGGGAACTGATTTCGTCCGTGCGCAAGGTGGATGGGGCTGGTGCACCGGCCACGCGAGGGCAATACAATTGAATTGCGTTGAAGAAACTCCAGTCCTTTTCCAGGCGAAGAAAGAGTTTTCCAGGGATTCAATTGAAAAGACGGTGAGGGTTTGGGATTGCACTGAAAAAGGATTTTGGTGGAAGCAGGGTGTTGACGCTGGTGCTAGTGCCCCCAGTGTTCCTCCAGCTTCAAAAACTTGAGGGTGGTGTCTTTCATGAAAAAACTGTTTTCGGTTTTGATGGTTTGCGCGTTCGTCTTCCTGGCCGGTTGCGTGCAGCCTTCGGCTCCGCAAGCTTCCCCCACTCCAGAATTCCAGGGCTTGAAGGGATTCGCTCAAACTCCCGACGAATTGAACGGGATGAAAGTCCTCTACTCGACTTCCTCCGAGGATTTGGCGTTGCTTGACGCGAACGAAGAGTTTCTCGCCTACCAGCAGGGAGTGGGCGGCTTGAACAAGATGGAGTTCAACTGCGCTAACAAAATCGCCTACCAGGAGAACCTCGACCAGCTGCAGAAAGCAGTTGACAAGGGCAACGAGGCGTTGCCGTTGATTCAAGATTCGGACAAAAAGCAGTATTGGGAAGGGTTTTTCTTCGGAATGCAAAACCAGAAGGATTCTTTCCAAGCGGATTTGGACGAAGTTTGCGGCTGAACAAGTTTTAAATACGCGGCCGGCAAAACCTTTACTACGGAGATTGAGATGACAGGCGGTTTACTTCATCACTGTTAACAGAACGCCTTTGTTTAGTGAAAACTCCGTTGGATTGCAAACTTATTCTAGTGGCGCAGATCGTCTAGCTTGGTCTAGGATTGAGGCCTGTGGAGCCTTCGACGCGAGTTCAAATCTCGCTCTGCGCCCTTTTTCTTTTTCCAAAAGTGTTTTTAAGTGGGAAAGAGCGAAGTACTGAGTTTAAAGTATCGAGAGGTGGCTGAAAAATGATTTCCTCCGAGGGGAGGTTGAAAGGGGAGCTTCAAAAGGGCGAGTTACTTCACAACTCGAAGAAAGCTCTTGTCAGCAGCCGCTCGAAAGTTCGCGTGCAAACTCGACTCTAAAGCACGCCTTGTTCTGCCGTTGTTCGTGCGCGAAAGGCTCAGCGTGAGCAAGAACGACGTTATCCTTCTATGCGCGATTGAAGATGAGGAAACCCCAAACGGCGGGCTGGTTTTAGTAGTGAAAAAACTATCCTCCAGCGAAAGCCCTTCTCTACTTAGAACTTCGAAAAACGGGTGGGAAAAATGATTGAGATAGATGGACGCAGCTTGAATGTCGAAAAAGTCGAGAGGGTTGCCAGGGGAAAAGAAAAAGTGTTTTTTTCCGAAGAAACTCTTTCCAAAGTGAAGGAAAACTGGCTTGTTTTGCAGGAGATGCTGGCGCGCGGCGACGTGCTTTACGGCGTGAACACGGGAATAGGCGCTTTCGGGAACGTCTTGCTTTCGAAAGAGCAAGGTGCAGAGCTTTCCAAGCGGATGGTCAGGGCTCACGCTGCAGGATGGGGAAACCCGTTGAGCGAAGACGAGGCTAGAGCATGTTTGTTGTTGAGGGCGAACGTGTTGGCTAAAGGGTATTCCGGCGTCAGGCCTGAAACCTTACAGTTGTTCGCAGGTTTGCTCAACGCAAACGTAGTTCCGGTGATTTACGAAAAAGGAAGCGTCGGGACTAGCGGAGACTTGGCTCCATTGGCGCAAATGGCGCTCGTTTTGGTGGGCGAGGGCAAAGCGTTTTTCCAAGGAAAAAGAATGCCTTCTGGAGAAGCTTTGCAAAAAGCCGGGTTGAGCTCAATAGACTTGCAAGCCAGAGAGGGTTTGGCGTTGTTCAACGGAGCGCAAACAATGACTGCAATCGGCACGCTGGCGGTTTTCGATGCGGAACGGATTTTGAAAACAGCGCAAATAGCCGCCGCGCTTACAATCGATGCTTTGAATGCCGTCACGCTGGCTTTCGACGAAAGGCTGCACGCGTTGAGGCCTTTTGAAGGGCAAATGATTGTAGCGGAAAACATTCGCAGTTTGATTGCTGAAAGCGAAGTTCTGCAAAAGCCCAAGAAGGATACGCAAAGCGCTTACAGCTTACGCTGCGTTCCCCAGGTTTTGGGCGCTTCCCGAGATGCGGTTGCTTACGCGAGAAGACAAGTGGAAATTGAACTGAATTCAGTTGCCGACAACCCGATTTTTCTCACTAAAGAAAAAACGTATTTGGCGGGAGGTAATTTCCACGGCCAGCCTGTTGCGTATGCAATGGACTTGCTTGGAATCGCGGTATCGGAAATTGCGAACATGGCAGAACGAAGGGTGAATAGGCTGTTGAACCCGGCTTTAAACGGAGGCTTGCCCGCATTTTTGGTTGCCGAGGGAGGAGGATTGAACTCGGGCTTGATGATAACGCAGTATACTGCAGCCGCGTTGGTCAGCGAGAACAAGATTCTCGCTTCGCCCGCCAGCGTGGATTCCATTCCCTGCAGCGCAGACCAAGAGGATCACGTGAGCATGGGAACCATAGCCGCACGAAAAGCCAGGGAAATCCTCCGCAATTCGGAGGCGGTTGTTGGAATAGAATTGCTGTGCGCTTCGCAAGCGTACGAATTTCAAAAACCAGCCAAGCTCGGCGTTGGAACGGCGGTCGCGTACGATGCGGTGCGTAGTGTTTCGCCAAAGGTTTTGGAAGACCGGATTTTTTACGAGGATATAGAAAAAATCGTGAGGCTGGTTAAGAACGGAGGGTTTGTCGAGAAAGTCGAGAAAAAGATTGGGAGATTGAAATGACCGGAATGATCGTATTGTGCGAATTGTCGTTGCTGAAGGAACACGAGCAGATAGTGCAAGAAAGACTCGAGGGTTTAGTCGGAAAGATACGGAGAGCTGGGGCGTTCAACTCCGCAATCGTTGCTGACGAGGTTTCTTTCGTCATTCTTGACGGACACCACCGATTCAATGCAGCAAAAAAATTGAACTTGCGGTTCGTTCCGGTGAATCTCGTAGACTACTCGAGCGAACGCATTACCGTCCGCCCGCGAAGGAACTTTCCCGTGTCTAAAGAACTGGTAGTGCAAGCGGGCTTGAGCGGAAGGAAGTTCCCCCCGAAAACCACGAAGCACGGCTTGCGCTTGGTTAAAACAATTTTTTCTTTGAGAGAACTGCAGTGAGTTGAGTCGAATGCAAACGGTTTGCAAAAACATCCTCGAAACGGTAGGCAAGACTCCCCTCGTGAAATTGAATTCGGAAAAATGGGGGATAGCGTGCAGCATTCTCGCTAAACTCGAGTTTTTCAACCCTACCGGGAGCGTGAAAGACAGGATTGCGCTCTCGATGATTCAAGCTGCAGAGCGCGACGGGCTTTTGCGACCAGGTGATGGAGGGCTTATCGTAGAACCTACTTCCGGGAACACTGGTGCTGGAATTGCGATGGTTGCGGCGAGCAAAGGATACGCTGTTCTGTTTGTCGTTCAAGACAAAGTGAGTAGAGAGAAACAAGCTTTGTTGAACGCATTCGGCGCTGAAGTTGTAGTTGTTCCGGCAAAAATCCCGCGCAGAGAGCCTGGCGGGTTGTACTATGAAGCACAAAGGATTGCAAAGGAAAGAGGCGGGGTTATGCTCGACCAGTACTACAATCCTGCAAACAGGATGGCTCACTATTCTACTACCGGGCCAGAATTGTTTGCGCAAAGTGGAGGACAGATTGATGCGCTAGTGGTTTGTATGGGCACTTGCGGAACGATTTCTGGAACAGGTGGGTTTCTGAAAGAAAGAATTCCTCGCGTGAAGGTAATCGGCGTGGAACCGGAAGGCTCGATTTTCAGAGGCGGGGAATTCAAATCTTACTTGGTAGAAGCGATAGGTTCGGACTTCATTCCAGGAAATTTGGATTCCAGCGTTGTCGATGAGATAGTCGGCGTTGGCGACGCGGATGCATTCAAAACTGCAAGGTTACTGGCTAAGAGGGAAGGAATTTTCGCAGGCGGGTCGAGCGGGGCGGCGTTGTTCGGAGCGTTGCAAGCCGCTAAAAAATACGGCGAGGGAAGCGTGATTGCAACTATTTTTCCAGACTCGGGCTTTCGTTACTTGAGCAAGTTTTATGATGATGAATGGCTGGCGAAAAACGGTTTGGAAAAAAGCGAAAACAAGGCGGGATGTTTATTAAATTTGGTTTCTTAGGGGATATCATGGATTTGACTCCGCCTCGCGGTTCCCGCGATTTTCTTCCGCAGGAAAAGCTCTTGCGCGATTGGATAGTGGAAACTCTCAAGAAAAAATTCGAGACTTACGGTTTCAACCCGCTGGAAACCCCTGCTTTGGAAAACTTGGAGGTTTTGTCGTCCAAGTACGCAGGCGGAGAGGAGATTTTGAAGGAGACTTACTCTCTGGAAGACCAGGGGAAACGAAAGCTGGGCTTGAGGTACGATTTGACCGTGCCCTTGTCGAGAGTTTTCGCTTCGCAAAAGCTTGCAATGCCTTTCAAGCGCTATCAGATAGCGAGCGTGTGGCGAGACGGGCCGATCAAGGCGGGGCGTTACCGGGAATTCGTCCAGTGTGACGTGGATGTTATTGGAATAGCTTCGCCCAAGCAAGAGGCGGAATTGATGGCTTTAACCCGGGGTGCTTTCGAGTCTCTGGGGTTGAACGTTTTCGTCAAGGCGAATTCCAGGAAACTGTTGAACGGGCTTTTGGATTTTGCAGGCGTTCCTCCCGCAAAGAGGATTCAAACTATCCTGGAGCTGGACAAGCTGGAGAAAATCGGTTCGCAAGGAGTTTTGAAGGAAGTGGACAATCTTCTCGGAACGAACGAGGCGAAGAAGGTTTTGGAGTTGTTCGTTGAAGTGGAGAAGGAAAAGAGCTTGACTTTGCTGGCTGGAATGGGCTTGAACGAAGAAGGGAAAGAGGGGTTGAGGGAATTGAGCGAGTTTTTCGACTCGCTGGTGCAGTTGGGCGTTCCGAAGGGGTTCGTCGAATTCTCGCCTTCACTGGCGAGGGGTTTGAATTACTACACCGGAATGGTTTTCGAAGCGTTTTTGAAAGAAGGAGGGAAGAAGGGAATAACCTCAAGCCTCGCTGCCGGCGGGCGTTACGACGATTTGATTGGAAAGTTTGCCGGCGCGAAGGAACGCATTCCCGCCGTTGGAATAAGCTTCGGTTTGGACGTGATTGCGGAAATCCTGAAGGGAGATTTGCCGGAGAAAAAAACGATAGTCAGGGTTTTGATTATTCCCTTCAAGAACTTCGCTTACGCCTTCAAGACTGCCGGCGAATTGCGAAGCAGGGGACTTTCATGCTTGGTTGATTTGGAAGGGCGCAGCGTTTCCAAAAACCTGAATTTTGCGAACAAGCAGGGGATTCCCTTCGTTGTTTTCTGCGGAGAGCAGGAAGAAAAGGCGGGGAAAATAAAGCTGAGGGACTTGGTTTCAGGAAAGGAAGAGCTGTTGTCGTTGCCCTCGGCTTTGGCTAAACTCGCTTGAAAGCATTAAATAGCCGTTTTACTATCATTTTAACGGGTGATTCACTATGAAAACCACTATCCACGTAGAGGGTTTTTTGGACCTGGTTTTGCAGAAAGCGGTGGATTTGGGGATTGCCAGATCTAAAACCGATGCTTTGAGGCTTGGCGTTTTCGAACTGAACAAGGAG
>JAZDIF010000040.1:0-2157 GCA_043805205.1 Microcaldota archaeon | reverse complement strand
TGTCGACGCTGGTTTTGTTCGGAATCATGAAGTTCAGGGATTCCGGCGGCATGGACTACGTGAAAGATTTTTTGGACGGAATTCTTCACCGCGGAGAGTACGGCGGTGAAAGTCCTCCTTCGGCTCAAAACCCTGAGGATTTGGAAAAGTGGTTTCAAGAAACAGGCAAAAAGTGACGGGTGCGGGTTCGTGAAAAAACTTCTCGTTTTTCTGGCTTTCCTTGCCACTTGGGCTTTTGCCGGCGCAGTGGTCAATTCAACCCCTGTTGTTTTGGAGAACGACGCGCTTCGAGTTTCAATTGACGGCTTCAGCCTAGGCATGCAGGTTTTGCAGAAGAGTTCCGGTCGCGAGTGGGTTTTTCTCGGCAGTACCGCAAAAGCCACTTTCGAAACTCCCAGTGGAATTAATGCGGTCTTGCTTTCAACCGCTTTGAATAAAACCACCTCCAGCGGCGGGAATGCAGCTTCGGCGGTATTCTCGAAATTTCAAAGTTCTAACGAAACTTTGGATTCGGCAGTAACTATTTACTATACTTTGGCTGGAAGCGAATTGTCGATCAGGATGAATGTCGTTGATAAAAACGCGTCGGTGAAACTTTCGATTTTGCAATACCCGCCGCTCGCTTCCCTTCCCAACACTGCAGATTCTTACGGCGTTTTTCCAGTGTACCGGGGGGTAATCCTGCCTGGAAACGACCCGATTTCTTTTTCATTCCTGCATCCGGTTTGGTCTGGCGTTGTTTCAATGCCTTGGTTCGGCGCTTTGAACGGCGGCCAGGGTTTTATTGCGATAGCGCAAACGCCTTGGGACGCCCTGCTTTTCATTTCCCATCCTCTTGCTGGAGGAACTAACACTGGTTTCCAGTGGAATTCCAGCCTCGGAACGTTGTCTTCGTACGACCGCGTGGTTTCCATTCGTTTTCAAGAGCAGTCTTCGTACGTCACCCTCTCTAAAGAATACCGAAATTACCTGGCAGCCAACGGGCTGGTGAAGACTCTTGCAGAAAAACAGGCTGTTAAGCCGGGAATTTCGAAGCTGGCCGGAGCTTTCGTGCTTAACGCGTTCTCCTGCACTTTCGATAGCGGCGGTTCGAAAAAGCTTTACGCCCGCAACACTTTCGACAGCATAAGGCAAAACGTTTTGGCGTTCAAGCAATCGGGTTTGGAGAACTTGCTGGTGCACGTGGACGGGTGGGGAGCTCGCGGTTATGACAACGTTCATCCTTACGCGCTTCCGCCTTGCGCTCCTGCGGGCGGGTATGCGGGCTTGAAGGAACTTGCCGATGCGGTTGAAAATGCAGGTTGGTTGTTTGCGCTTCACGACGATTACTTGTTGTTTTTCTTGGACTCTCCGGTTTTCGACCCCGGCCTTGCCGTGAAAAACAAGAATGGAGCAATTCCGGGGTTGTGGTTGGGCACCGGCGGGAATTACTCTTTTCTCGCAGACACCGAAGCTTTACCGTTCTTGAGAAAAACTTTGGACGAGCTTTCGGCCAGTGAAATAAGACCAAGCGCGTATTACTTGGACGTTTACACTTCCTCAGCATTGCTTGAGTCTTTCGGCTCGCCGCAAATGACGCGTCGCGAGAGTTTGGAAGGGCGCGCTTCGTTGTTTCAAGAGCTGGCTTCGCGCGGGATAGTTTCAACTTCGGAAGCAGGTGCCGACTGGGCTTCGCCTTACTTGGATTCCGTTTACTGGCTTCAAACGCCTTATTTCGGAATTCCAGTTCCTCTCTACGAACTGGTGCACCACGGCAGCGTCGCTAGCGGTTACGGCAGTTCAAACTCCCTTCCGCAAGTTTTCAAGTACGCCTTGTCGGAAAAGTACGCTTACGCAATGCTTTACGGAGAGTACGTGCATATTTTCGCAACCAAGCCGGCTTTCAAAATTCCTCCTGCGAACGCCGTTTCGGAAGTCTTGCGCAAAACTTTTTACGCTGAAATGACCGGCCACGAGTTTCTTTCAAACGATTTTCTAGTGCAGGAAACGCAATTCCTCACTCCTGAAGGAGAGAGGGTGAGCGTGAAAGTGGACTTGGCAAACTCGCAATACTCGATTTCGGGCGGGCTGATGCGTTGCATTTACTCGCCTCAGTACGACGTTGGAGCGCGGGCTAAGGACTTTAGCTACGGAGGCGGAAATTCGTTTTCCGTTGCG
>JAZDIF010000039.1:0-5512 GCA_043805205.1 Microcaldota archaeon | reverse complement strand
AAACTCCAAGTTACTACCAACAAAGCTTCCGTCTGCAAGTTCGGGTACACCGCGGGAGCTAAGACTTACGAGTTTGCTTGCGTCGGAACGGCGTGCAACCAACACGAATATATTCGAACCCAGCCGCTCACGCAAACCGCTTATGTAACGTGCCAAGAAAAGAGCGGAACCGGCAGCGCAACGGCTACAATCAGGCCTCCGGCAACCTGCACGGACTCCGACGGAGATAATCAGTGGCAGGCGGGATCTGTTACCGACGAGAACGGCATAACCCACAATGACGCGTGTATTCTGGACAATACGGCAGTCGATGAACAGGTCTGCGACCAGAACGGACGATGGACACACGTAATAAGGCAGTGCGCTTTCGGCTGCGCAGCCGGAGCTTGCAAGAACGAGCCTGGAAACTACCAGCAGCCCGTAACCTACACTAAAAACGGGGTTACCATAACATGCACGAAAACCGACGGTTTTGCCGCGGTAAGCAACAAGCCTTCCACTGCAGTGATGGTCGGAATAACCAACCCGAGCTTATACTTGGCCAACAATTTCGGGTATACGCAATATCTGAACAAGTGGCTGAAACTCGATTTTGTCAACAAGGGAACGATAACGTGTTCAGGCAGAGACTTCAATGACGACGAGGCTGCAAGAACAACGGTCACTGGAGCAGATGCATGCGACGGGACGAAGTTGAAGGAAATCATCAACACCAAACCCCTCACTTACGCTCCTTCCTTCGACTGCGTCAACCTCGGAAGGGGTTATACGTGCTCTCAAGGAAAGTGCGTAATTTCCGCAACGCCGCCTGCCGCGACCAGCCCGCTTTCCGCAAACCACCGGTGGATAAAATGCATTCTTGATTACGATGCGAGCGGCAAGATAGACACTGGAGATGTGGCTAGAATAGGTCAGTATTATGGCAAGACCGCAGACAAACTTTGCGGAAGCGTCAAGTGCATCGTTTACGACGGCAACAGGAACGGCGTAATCGACAGTAACGACGCGTACATCCTAGGGGAAAACGGCCAGTTCAAAAACCTCTGGCAGGGAATATGCAATTACGCGCAAATGGACTTCGACGGTGACGGGAAGATAGACGCCGGAGATTACACGTACGGAACCGACAGTTACCCCATCAGCGATTACCTCAACCCTCCAGGAGCAACGACGTACACTTCCTCCAAAACCTGCAGCGGAAACTCCGCTTGCCTGAAGTTCGACTTGAGCGGAAACGGGATAGTCGATTTGTTCGGCGAGCAGGCTGACTTGCAGTTTTTGACGAAGTACAACGGAAAAACCACAAGTCTTAGCGCAACGATTACCGAACTGTCTTTCACTCCGGCAGTCCCGCAGGACAGCCTCCAAAGGATAACAACAGGGAGCGCTGGCGTTGGATTTGCGGTTTACGGGAATGTAGACAGAGCTGGCTCCAGCACGCACTACGTTAAAATAATCAAACCCTCCGCATGCAGTTTTACAAACACGCAAGGAACCACCTCCTTCGGAGGACCGTTTGTTGCGGGCAGCACGAACACCAAAGTATTCACCTCATATTCGGCAGCACACAACTTCAAGTTCTTGACTTTCACTTGCTTGCCCGGCACGCACACGTTCACGGCCCAGCTTTTGAGTTCAAATAATGCGGTTCTAGCATCTAAAACTGCGACAATCCAAGTAAGCTCGCCTCAAATCGTGCCTTGCACTGACTCGGACGCCAGCCTGTCCACGCTCGGAAGAAGGCTTGCAACGCGCGGAACTTGCACTGACACTACAGGAACTCACATTGATTCCAGCGTTGATTCGTATAAAGTCAAGGAATACTACTGCGGACCGCAGTACGTAAACGGACAATCGGCAACCCCAACACAACAAACGTGCTTAACCACCACTTACACCTGCACGTCTTACGGCTACACCAGGTCGAGCAACGGAGCGTGCACTAGCGGCTCAACCGCCATTACAGCACCTTCCTCCGGAGTCACAACCGTCAACACGCCGGTTTCCGGACTGCAAGTATCAACTGTCGTCGTTCCAACCAAGCCCGACATCAGCATCAAGTCTTTAGAGTACCCCACTACGGGCAGGGTTATGGCCGGGGCTAAGGCAGGCTATAAGATTACCATAGCGTACGACAAGCGCAGGATAAACAAGCAATTTTCCGTCCAAGCTTATCTGGATGGTAATCCCCTGCGCTCTGAAAGAGGCTACTTCGGAACCAACACGGACGTACTGGAATTCACCGAAACGCAGTACGCTAACACCGGGCTTACTGCAAACAACGGCCGCCCGCACACTATAACGGTGAAAGTCGACTCGAACAACGATATTGCCGAGTCGAACGAAAACAACAACCAGAGGTCTTTCGCCGTTTACGCGAGAAGCTCTGGAGGCGCGTCAATTGCCGGGGGCGTGGTGAGCAGGGAAGCGCCCGTTCCTATCGCAGAGGTTTTCGTCAACTGGCTGAGAGACTTGTCCAACAGCATAATCGGGCGGTAAAAAAACATTAAAAACGGCTTTCTGCTAATGCGTTAGTGAAAGCCAATTTTCTTTTTTTCATCCTCCTACTTTCCACCCTAACGCTCTCCTTATCGGAATACGGCTTTCTCTTGGAACCCAAGCCACTCAGCTTTTCTTATTATACAATCTACCCCCGCTCTTGCGCCGGGTTTTTGAATGCGGACGATGCATTGGCGCAAAACGCCAGGAGCGATTTTGCTTTCGAAAAAGCTTCTCAAAGCATCCGCGACTTGAGAAAGGCGAAAGCTTTCGCCTTCCTCCAGCCGAAGTTTTTGAATTCCGCCACCCTCGCAGCGTACAGGCAGTATTCGGTTTATTGTTTTCTCTACGGGCAAAAGGCGCTGAGGGAAGCGAGTGAAGCCACCCGCGAAGGGTTGGAAATCATAGACTCGGATTCTGCAAAGCTCGGCAGAATGACGGGGTTGGACTTCGAGGGTTTCGCAGGAGGGGTTTTGAAGGAACTTGGGGAAGCGAAGAGCGTCATTGAAAAACGCGATTCCGCGGGAAAAGGATTCGGAAGCGAGTTCGTGAAAACGATTCCCTTGGTGAACTCCACGCTCACTTCGCAGGCGATTGCAAACGCAGTGAGGGCGCTTATTGGAACCGGAGGGTTGATGGAAAAGGAAATCGTCCTGGACGACAAAGTTCTGCAGGGAATCTACCTTCTGGAACGCGAGTTCCAGCAGGCGGGGGAAGAGAATGAATTGGCTAAAATCCGCGTGAAGCTCTCGAGGGAGTTTCTTGAAGGGGAGAAGATAAAGAGCGTGGGCGAAAATGCTTTTTACTTAATCGGCGGCGGAAGCTCAATCAGCGCAGAGTATTCCCTCGGTTCTTTCGAGGAAGACTTTCGCAACGCTGCCGAGTTGGAGAAAACCGCTTTGGAGAAAGCTGAAGACGCAAAGCAAGATTGGAAGAACCAAGAGCCGGGGTTCGCGACTCGGGCGATTTCCAAAATGGGAGAGGCGAATGCGAACCTTGCGAAGGCAGAAGGGATTTTCTCTGGAATGAACGAGAGGAGCAACGTTTTGGAGAAGAGCTTGAGGGAAAGGGTTCTGGCTGAAAAAAACACGGTTGAAAGAATGCTGTTGACGGCGAATTCGTTCGCCGCGGCGCGCGCCCGCGCCGTCTTGCAGAAGATTCTTTCCTCTTCCCCTTTGCCCACTCGCGGCGAGAGGATTGCGTACTACGCAGTGAAAATAACGGAATTGCAGGACTTGCAGGAGATTCTGGGGGAAAAGGTTGAAACCGATGCCCTCCGCGCTACGGTCGAAAGCAAGGCCAGCGTGCTGGGGGAATTCATCCGAAGGGCTGCAGCTGACACTACAGTGGATTTTGAAGAACGCAGGCTCAAGGAAATAGAACTCTCGCTGGAAAACGCCAAAGCCGAGGACTACGCGTTTTTCAACAGCGAACTCAACGATCTGAAGGAAAGCGTGAACGCAAGGCTCTTGCAAGAGTACGCCGGGCTGGAAGACGACTACGCGAAAGCCAAAGCCCTGGCCGGGTTTTTGGGGGAAAGCGAGCAAACCAAGGTTTTGCAGTACGAAGGGTTTTTCGAAGGCGGGATTCTCGACGTGGAGAAAGCGGCGGGAAGCTTGAAGAAAATCCAAAACGCGTTGAAGCAAACGCTCGCTTTGGCCGAAGTGAAAACTCCATCCATTTTGAAAAAGCACTTGCAAGAGCAAGCGCAAGTCGAAAGGATTCCGGACGTTCCGATAGTAGGGCGGAAGACGGCGGTAAAGCACAAGATTACGTTGCGCAACCTCCTTCCGCTGGGTTACGGCAAGCAGCTGCAACTTGACTTCGAGATTCCCGAAGGCGCGAGAGTACTCCAGAAAACCCCCGAGGTTATTACGGGCAAAAACCTGTTTCTGGGCAAAGTTGAGGAGGGGGGAATTTACTCGATTGAATTCGAGACCGAGGAGGAAATCGCGGTTTTAGAGAAAAGCCAGCTTAAAACCGTTTTCGCCGACCTCCTAGAAGCAAGGGTTGAGGAAAAGATTATTTTCACTTCAACTGAAGACTCTGAAGTGCTGCTCTTGCTGTCCAAACCGTTCCCCGTCGAGTTCGCCGAAGCAGACTCGGGAAAAACAGTTTTCTTTTCCAACGCGACGGAAGCCGACGTTCGGGTTTTGCTTCCGGCGCAAAAAGGAAGCAACCAAGTCGTACTGACGTACTTGATTCCCTCGCCCGTTTCCCTCACGCGTTCTTTCACAGTCCTAGGCAATTCAAGCGAGTTTCAGTTTGAAGCTGAAAGCAGGTTTTTGGACTTGCAGGATTTCGAAAGCGAAATCATCGAGGAAGGGTGTTTCGGAAAGGCGAAGGCCGACGGAGAGCTTGAAGCCAAAGCCGTGATGGAAAACGGCGTTTTGGCAGTACAACTGAAATCGAAGGAACTCAAGCGTTTTGAAAAGAAAACCGCCAGGATAACCCTCGAGTGCATTCCCTCCGTCCCTTTAGGCTTGTCTGTCGAGGCTGAAACGCCGTTTTTCGGCGTTGAGTTCGACTTCAAGAAAGCCGAAATGTTGTGGAAGGAAATCGAAGAGATAGAGCGGGTTTGCGAAGAGTGCGTTTTCGAAGCCAAAAAGCAGTTTTTGCTCGGCGATTTGAAGCAAGCTGAGGCTGAAACGGAGAAAGCCCGCGTAAAGGCGCTTGAAGCTCAGGAGGAAAAGCTGGAGGAAGGGAACGCTTTTGAAAAGCTTTCCTTGGAATTCCAAGAGTTCAAAAGCACTGCGCTGGATTCTATCCAGGAGTTCGACGTTGCTTTCTCTCCCACTCAGGAAAACTCGTGGGAGTTGGGAAAAAGCGTCTTGAACCAGCAGGGAAAGAAAATCAAGGCGGACTTGGAAAAGCTGTTGAACACTGGCGAGAAAGCCAAAACTTCCGCCCAGCTTAACTCCACGCTCAAGCAGGCTCTGACAAAACAACAGTCCTTAGAGCAGGTTGTCCTGCAGCAGAGGGAGAAAGCCCGGCAGGAAATAACTTCCGCGGA
>JAZDIF010000038.1:0-5890 GCA_043805205.1 Microcaldota archaeon | reverse complement strand
CGCTGGATGGAAGCACTTCGCAAAAAATGGGTGTTGTCGTATCATACGGAGATTCTTACAAAGACTCTTTCGATGCTCAAGCGCAAACTTGCGCTGCGGATTTCGCGAAAGGAAAGACGGAAATCCTCAACACCAGCTACGTCGATTGCAAGAAGAAGGGAGTCTTCTGCCCCGTAATTTCCTTGAAGGACGCGAGCGGGGACGGGAAGGTAAAACCAATATGCATTCCCGCTTCAGCCACCAAGAACGGGCTGCTGAGTTCCGACGAATCAACGGATGAAGACGTTCCTGAAGACTACCAGACGGCTTTCGCCAAGTTCAGCGACAAGGGAAACTCGAACGCTGCGGACGACGTTTGGTACTGCGAAAGCGCGAGGATAGTCGCCGTAGCCGACTTCTGCTACATGGAAAACTGCAACACTTACTGTACTGCAAGCGGCGTTGAAGGATTCGAGGAAAGGTGCGACTTTGCTGATGCGACTTGCGACCCGAGCGGAAAAACGCTCGTGGAAAGCTCGACCGCGCAAACGGAAAACTTGAATCAAGGGCCGTTGTTCGAAGTTCCGTTCGACCAGTTCCCCAACACCCCCGCGGACGCTCCGTTCTCCATGTTCCCGAAAGAGTACGAACGGGGCTTCACTTACAACCTTCCTGTGAATACGATAGTGACGTTTTCCGAGCAAGGGTTTACTGGCGGTTTGAACGACGTGCGCGCTTTGGGATTCCCGATCGCAAGCTCTGCAGACTGTAATGTAGGAACGTACGCGTCTTTCGGCTTGTTCGACTTGACTTCGAAAATCATTTCCGACGGAAGCAGCTTGAAGTGGGGAGCGTTGCACATGAATGCTCTCGAATTGGCTCCGGAGTTCTACCAAACCGTCCAATGCATCAAAGCTTTGCCCGAGCCTGTAAAGCTATGCCACTTGATTTTCATCGACAAGAGAGGAAACGACGACGCGTGCATCAAGAGTATTACGCAGTTCGAGTACTTTGCGGACGAGCCTCCGAGCGTTTCTTACAAAGACACGCCGATAGCGGGAGTTTCGTTGTCGCAAATGTACTTTACCGGACGTTACGGTCAGTTCCAGGGTACGAAGAAATTTGCCATAACCCCAACAGGCTACGTTATCGCCTTGAGGTCGGGAGGAAAGTACTACCAGGTGTTCGACTGGTGGAAGCCTGACGGCAGTTACGGCGGCAACGGAATGCTCACGTGGAAGAAGAGAAACTGGCTGTCAATTATTCTCGGAATAGTACTGTTGATCGTCGGCATAGCGTTTACTTTCGGTGCTTTTGGTGGAACAGCAGGTGCTCTTGGAAACATCTACCAATCTTGCGGCAAATTCTTAGGGGCTATTCCTGGAGTTGGTCCAATGCTTGGCTTAGGGGCGGCCGCCGCTCCACCGTTCAGTCCCGCTATTTCTTATGCTGGTCCTTTTTTGGATGCTGCGACTCCTCCTGCTCCTGCTGCTCCTCCTGCTTTCAGCCTTGGTTCAGCTCTTGCCGGTGCTGGCATGATTTACTCTGGGTTTTCGTTGACTAGGGATGCTCTCTCCTCATCTCGCGGAGGTTGCAAGGAGCTTACGGGAAGCTTCCCGTCCTCCGAAGCTGGAGCGAAAATCCACGGTTGCCGCGGGGAAATGTGGAAAGTCCTCGAAACAAGCGGTTCCTCCCAAAACTAAAACGTCAAACGGGCGCTTTTACCACGCGCCCATTTTCTTCTTTTTTTCTTTCTTAGGGGAAGCAAAATCTTTTTATTCCCCGTTTTCGTTGTAAATTTCCCACCGAGTTGAGATTTCGAAATGGCAATGGATCTGCTTGAGGTAGTCGTACAGCCCACTTGGAAAGAGTTCCTCATCGATTTGGTTCAAAGCGAAAAAATGGACCCTTGGGACATTGACATTTGCGCCGTTGCCGACGCTTATTTGACGAAAGTGCGCGAACTCGAATCCCTGGACTTGAGAATTCCCGCCAACGTCATACTCGCCTCTTCCCTATTGATTAGGATGAAGGCGGACGCGCTGATTTGGAGGGAAGAAGAGGAAGGATACTTCATAGACGAAACTCCGTTGATGATTACTGAAGAACTCCCGCAATTAATCGTGAAATCCAACCGCCCTCGCTCTCGAAGGGTTACTTTGCACGAGTTGGTGAAGGCGGTTGAGAGCGTGATGAAGGAAGGGCGGAAGGTTCAAAGAATAATTCCCGCGCCCATTGCTTTGAACGTCCAGCTTCCGCTAAAGACCATCGGGCAGAGGATTTCGGAAGTTTTTGAGAAAGCCAAAGCACTCAAGGATGCTGACAACCTGGTTTTGTTTTCCGAATTGAGCGAAGGGAACACTGTTGAAAATTTCATTCCAATGCTGCATTTGATGAATTCCCAGAAGATAGACGCGTGGCAGGACGAGGTTTTCGGGGAAATTTTCCTGAAATTGTTGAGCGAAACGCTGGAAGAAAAGGAAGTTCAGCCTCTCGCTTGAACCGCCGCTTGCGTTTGTTCGAAGTTTGAAAACGTCGGCCTCAAAAAAACCCTTTTTTTCTCTCCAGCCAGCGAAACCACCGCTTCCCTTTCGTTCAAAACGTCCAGTTCGAGAGTGGGAGCCATTCCTTCGAATCCCTTGAAAGAATCGCTGGAATTGAAAATGAAAAAAGCCTTGTCTTGGAAAACAGAGAGGGACTGCCTGGCTTGAGGGGCGAGTTTCGAGGAGTCGGTTTCTATTGCCACCGCCAGCCTCGCGTCCTCATCATTTTCTCCGCCAAGGTCGAACGAATTCAAAACGCTTTCTATCGCCAGGGACTGCAAGACGGGGTTTTCGGGGGTTTTCACGAACCACACCCTGCCGGTTTTCTCCCTCCACGCCTTGCGCAGTTCTTCCGACGCGTTGGCGCCGAAAGACCCGCCGAATTCCTTTTCCAAAACCCTGATTACGCGCGCGGCTTTCGCAACCGCGTATTTTTGCTCTTGGCGTTCAAGGCTTTCCCTCAATTCCGACAGCGAGCTTTCCCCCCACGCTCCCTCGACGATTCCCTTCAAGTCTTCGGGAAAGAACAGCCTTGCGAAAGATTCCGGAGAGATAAAGCGCAAGTCTACGAAAAACCCTTTTCCGACCGAAAGGGTTTTCAGCGGAAAGCCGGTCGGCTTGGGCAAGCCCGCCCTTTCCAACTCCAAAGAATTCTTGTTGGGGAACGCTATTCCCTCGAGAGTGTCGCTTTCTCCGAACACCACGCAAGGTATTCCTGAAACCAGCAGGTTTTCAACGCAAACCTGCATCGCCTTGAGCCTGTTTGTCTTTCCTTCTCCCGAAACGAATACGGTCTGCATCTCCATTGGCGAAACTTCCAAAACGTCGCCTCCGTCAACGGCGAAACCAATAGGGATTTTCTTTTCCTCAAACGCCGTGAACATTTTCTTTCCGCCCGCCTGCCTTCCGCTTCCGAGGAACAAGAGGGTGAGCGGGTCTCCGAACAGGTATTCGCTCGCGCTTTCGTCCACCTTGCTCAATTCCCTAGCGCGGCACCCGTAGTTCACTGCGACGTCCATCGTGACTTTGACGAGAGAGTCGAGTTCCTCCTGCTGTTCTTTTACGGCTTTAGCCATCTTGTCCTGCTTGAACTCGACGAAGGAAGGCTGGGCTTCAAGCAAAACGTACCTGAACTGTTTTTTCGCGACTATCTTCTCTACCACGATCTTTTCCACGAAGCTCAAATCGCGCTTTTGGCTCTGCAAAAACTTTTCGACGCTCTCCCCGCTCCCCTCGAGGAAAAGAGGCTTCCTCAAGAACAGCAGGACGTTCTTCTTCCCTCCCTCTTCCGAAGCCTGCGTTTCTTTCGAGAAAGCCAAGACCAAAATAGTCTTGTCGGGGTTCAAGTAAATTCCGACGGGCGTGCCGTTCCAATCTGCCGAAGCGATTTCCTTCCAAGGCCCGGACGGGAGGTTGAGTTCCATGCGAGTCATTACTCAGTTTCGTTTTAAATGAGTTTTGCATTGCAACGCGGGTTAATAGTTTTAAAGGGGGGAAGCGTTATTTCGCTTATGGACTTGAAGCTCGTGATAAAGCAAATGCTCGACAAGGGATTGTCGAGAGAGGAAATAATCGGGAATTTGAAGGAACTCGGCGTTTCGGACGCGGAAAAGCTTTTCGACGAGGCCGTTCCCCCTCAACCCGTTTCAAAACCGCAAGCCCCGGTGCAGAGGGAGGAAGTGCCTTCCCTGGCGGGAAGAGGCTTGTTCAAGGAAATCCCGGAGGAACAGCCGCCGGCACGCCAGAGGGTTCCTGAAGTTGCAGAAGAAAAGCCTTCCCCCGCCCGCGTTGCGGAAAGGAAGGGAGACGGGGAAATAAGCATAAGCGATTTGGTTGAGAAAAAGGGAAAAAGCATTTTCGGCGAGCGAGAGCCGGAGAAGGAGCGGGAAGAGGAGAGTCTTTTCGAAAAACCGTTGGTTGAAGAGGAGAGAGAAATGCCGGTTATTACTTCGAGCAGAGGCGGCAGGATTCCCGCTTCGGCCGAAGAAAAGATTGACGAAGTGATCGCACTATTGAAGGCTTTGCAAGTGATAAACCAAAAGATTCTCGAGACGGACCGGCGTTTGCTATTGCGGGAGAAGGAGTAATTACCCGCCTGACCAAATCCAGAGTGCGAACAGGGCGATTGTGAGGAAAACCGATTCTTCGGAAAAAAATGCTCCTTGCAGTCCGATTAAAGCAAGCGCGCCCAGCGCGAGAATCCAGAACAAGCTCAACTGCGCCATATGCTTCCCCACGCGCTGATTTACTTTTTGCCCAAGAACCAGACTACGAGCAGCAGGACGACGAGCATCAAGGGATCTGCGTTAACCAAAAAGCCCCAGACCGTGTCCCTCAACGGCTCGATGAACAAGACCAACAGTATTACCACGATCCAGAACGAGTCGCTTGCCATTTTACTAACCCACCCTTTTTCCTTCCGATAAATTCTTGCTTTCAACCCGTTTTAAACCTTTTTCACTACACGCCCATGAAGACTACGACGGCCGCTACGACAACTAGAGTCATGAAAGCTTCGCCGAGCATCGCTCCCATGAAGTTGAAGTAAGCGAGCAACGCTATCAATGCTATCGGAACCAAAATCGGGGCGCTGGAAACCAGCCCTCCGAATATAGCAAAAGGAACGTTCAAAATCAACGCCGGACCCCAAATGAGCGGGTTGTCCGTGCTCCAGCTGCCGGTATTCAAAGCCCCGATGGCGAGTATGATGAACACTAGCAAAACCAGCGTTTCAGCATCCAACATTATCTTCCATACCTCGAAAAAACAAAACCGCTTTTTGCGGACGGGCTAGCTTCAAGCCCGACAACTAATTCTACGCGAAGCCCTTTTTAAACCTTACTACGTGAAAGTAGTAACAAAAACCGTATTTAAGGGGTTTTAAGCTACGTTTTTTAGGAGAACCTGTTTTGTCGTTATTTCAAAGGGTTGGGAAAAAATGGTTTCGAGGAACGGGGTTTTGGGGGTTTTGAAAACCGTTTTGGACCCGGAAATCGCTTTCAATATCGTGGATTTGGGCTTGGTTTACGGAGTGGCGGTTTCGAAAGACGGGGTTGTCGGAATAGCGATTACTTTGACTACTCCCGCTTGCCCAATGGGGCCGGAAATCGTGGAGGAAGTCAAACGGAAGGTAAGGGGCTTGAAGGGAGTGAAGGAAGTGAACGTGGATTTGGTTTGGGAGCCGCCTTGGACTCCGGAAAAGATGAGCGGGCAGGCGAAAATAGATCTGGGCTTCGGCTAAAACACTACTTTTTGTCGTCTAGCTTTTTCTTCAGGCTCTTGAGTTCTTTTCTCAACCCGCCTCTTTCCTGGTCTTTCTCTTCCTTCAGCTCGTCGAGCGCCTTGCGGATTTTCTTGCCGTGCCCGAG
>JAZDIF010000037.1:0-4196 GCA_043805205.1 Microcaldota archaeon | reverse complement strand
TTCTCCCACGCTTGAGTCCCGTCAACTGAAGTTTTCCTAGCCGGAAATCCAATGGGCTTTCCCTGAGCGTCTTGCAAAAGCACGAACGCCCCTTCAACCGCATCCCCGCGCTTGTCCAAAACCTTCACGAGAATGCTTCCGGTGTTTTCGTCAGTCGCTTTCTCCAGCGCAATCCACTCGCCCGAGGAAACTTTCTCCTTGAAAAACGGGAGGAACCCCGTCTTGAATGCCACGACGTCGAAACTCTTCGTCGTTTCAACCGCAGGGAAAGACGCGATTCCGTTGAGCGAACTCGTCTGCTCTCCCGCAATAGTTTTTCCGGAAATCAATTGAACGATTGCATTGGCGACTGGATCTCCCTTCTCGTCGGAAATGCGGAGGAAGAATCCTTTCGGCTCGGTGCTTTTCGAAAGACGGAATTTCTCCGTAGTTTCGGAAGAAACGTTCACTTCGCGCGATTGCCTCTCAAAATCCTTCGCGTCGACAACCAGGCGTATTTTTTGTCCAAGCGGAAGCTCTTGCTTTTCCACGGTTCCGGCTTCGCCGGTAGTCAGGGAAAACAAAACGTGGTTCGTCTCGGCATCAAAAACGGTTACGCTCGCGTTTTCTATTGCCGTTCCGTCCACCCCGATGTCGTCGAAAACCCCGACGAACAAAACACCCTTCTTCTCAATTCCGATTGGCAAGAGCGTGATTTTAATCAGCGGAACGTCGCTCTTCCCGACGCTCACCGGAACGGTTTCTTCAGTATACCCTTCGGCAGAAGCTTTGATGGTGTAGGAAGAATCCGGGTCGGCGTTGAATAATGCCGTAGCCCCAAACGTTTCCTTCACGATAATTCCGCTTGAGTCCAAAAGCTGGATTCTCGCGACTTTCGGCCCGTCGATGCTCACACTCAGGGAAACTTTGCTGGATTGCGAGGGAACGGAGAAAAACGTTTTCTCCACGTCCTGCCCTTTGCCGACGCTGAGAGAGAGAACTCCTCCTTCGGCGAAAGCGAAGTCTTGAGAGGAAACGCGGGTTTCAAACTCTCCAGCAGGAACGCTGTCGAACGAAACGCTTCCCGAAGAGTCGGTAGTAAGGGTTTTCGAGAAATCGCCTTCGTCCGTAGAACTCAGGCTCACTAGAGCGTTTTCAATGGGGCTTCCGTCAGCTGAGAATACGGTTATTGTAACCGTTCCTCCGGCTGGCTTTGAGGGGAAAAAAAACAAGTACGCTAGAGCGAGAACGATGAGTATCGCTAGGGGCAAGACCCAGTTTGGAATGCCTCTTTCCTCCAAACTATATACGGTATTCTCCCACCACTCTCGCAAGCCCTCGAGCATGAATAAAAAATAGGCGCGACGGCTTTTAAACACTGCGAGTTTTCGAAAAGAAAAACGAAAAAAGAAGGGAAAGAGAAAAAAGGGAAAAGGGGAGGCTAGTTTCCGCTACCGCCAGCCCCTTTTTCTTTGAGGCAACCGGTTATAGTCACTTTAGCCGCTTCCGCGCCCCATTCAAGCTTGCATTCCGCCGGAAGCTTTTGGTTTTCGTCGAGCAGGTACTTCACTATCTCCATTAGTTTGCCCACGTTTCCGTCCACTCGGGTGTATTCGACTTTGTACACCTTGTCGCAGTAGTCCGGAACTTTTTCTTGCGGGTTAGTGTCGTCCGTGAATTTATCCGGCTTATTCGAATCCGTAACTAGATTTCCAGTCTCGGGGTCCACGTGCTGGGTTTTTTCGTCTTTGCACTTTGGATCCGCCTCTACGGTCTGCGAGTGCAACCCGCCGATGTTTTTCTTGGCGACTGCAGTCCCGTTTTTCACGTAACTATCCGGGGTAAAGTCGGCGGTTATCACCAAAGTCTTTTCACTACCGTCTCCAGCAGTTGAAGAGACTTCTTCAGAAGTCAAAGTGCTTCCAGCGCCTTGAACGGAAGCTGCGCCAGTCAAGTCAAAATCAGGAACCGCGGCTTTTTGAGTAGACCCAGTTTCAGCGGGCGGTGCAGCAGGCTCTTCATCAGCAGGAGGTGCAGCAGGCGGAGAAGCGGGCTCTTCAGCAGGAGGTTCCAACGGGCAAGCACCACCACTGCATTGGAAGCTGAGAACCTTTGCACCAGCCGCCGAAGCACCGCCTTCAGTCAGTTCGATAATCGCGTTTTCCGCCTTCGGGTCGTTCTTGAACTCAACGCCTACAACCTTCGGGTCCGGAATTTTCTGTTGCAACTCCGTCTCTGCGTTTACTTTACCGGGCAAACCGCCGTTGAATGTCTCGGTGTTGGTCTTAAAGTCTTGCACGCCGTCGTAAGGAGCGGTGGTGGAAAGTTCTTTCTTGAACAATTCCTTAGCCTTGCTTTCTTCCAACTCCTTCACTTCGATTTTATCGACTTTCCCCCAGCCGTGCTTGTTCATGCTCACCAAGTTCGGCGTGGAGCTATCCCACTCCAACTTCGGACCGTTCAAGAACGGCAATTGCCCGTAAAAAGTCGGGCCTTCCGTCTGCACGCTCAAGTCAGAAGTGATTTTCAGCTTGTAGAAAGCGAAACCCTTTCCAGCCCCAGCTACTTTCAAAGGCGCTAGAATCGCCGGGCTCAAGCTCCTCAGCAACAACAACTGCCCGTCTCCGGTAGGAGTGGAGATTTGCGCGAAGTTCGTAATCACGTCTGCAGCCGCAGCGGATTCGGCGCTCACTGCGCCAGGGTATATGCCTTCGCTGTCGTACAAATCCTGCCAAGCTTGTGCAACCGCATCGCGAGAGTGAAATACTGAATCCAGATTCAAGCCCTGCAATTCATCGGTAACTCCGCTTTCCACGTTACCCACGCCGGGGTCTTCAATGCAGAAGTTAACGTCCGTGCACGAATTGTAATCCCCGCCTTCCGCCGGGTTGCCCACGATATCGTAATGCTCGCTGCCTTCGGATTTTGCAGTCAAGGAAACTGAAAAGCCGGTCGACTGCCCTCCGATTTCAACTTCATACGTTCCAAGTTCCAAGCCCGTATCCAAACCCTTTTTGTTTATGTTTCCTCCGGCACTCGAGCTTATCGAACCGACTGAAACCGCGTCTTTCGTAACCAGGTTGTTGGCAACAGCGAAAGGCTCTATGTTCTGGCCGCGGGTCGGAAACTCCAAGTCCGTCAGACGCGGGGCGGATAGTATAGCGTATTCCGAAGTTCCACCTTGGACGGTCAGAGTAACGCTTGCAGATGGAATGTCCGGGTATTGGGCTGGAGGGTTGAAAGTGATCGTCGCGGAAGCCGTTTCCGGAACGATTGTGGTAGTAGTTCCGTCGAACTCGTACTTCGTGCACCCGTCTGGAGTGAACACCAAAACCATTCCCTTCCACTCTCCGCTCTCGAGAGTAAACCTCGGTCCGGTTTTCACGTTCAAGTTCCCGTCTTCAAGGCTTTCGAACTCTCCCCACTCGAAGCAACTTCCGGATGGAGAAGTAATGTCTATGGTGACTGAAGTGGGGCTGGGGTTGAACACTGCAAAAGCAACGCCGTTCGAAGGAACAAGCGGCGTTATAGTCCTGTCGCAAGTCAAATCCCGGTCTCCGCCGCAATTTTCAGCCGTGATTTCAAAATAACCCGGACTATCCTTGCCCTGCACTTTCGGCGTCGGAGTTACTTTCGGCGTGGGACTGACTTTCGGCTGCTGCTGTCCTCCGCCTCCACCGCCGCCGGAAGGCTTCGGTTGCGAAGGCTGTTGCAACTCCGGCCTCTGCCCTGCCAGCAGGAACGGCAACAAGTCCCTCAGCAAATCCTTCCAATCATCCTCGTTCTTCAAAGTCGCGTTTTCCAAATACGCTTGAGAATCCGCAAAGGAAAAGCTCACGTCGGCAATCTGCTTGTCCGGAGTGTAATTCACAACCAGAATCTGCACGTCGTTGTCGTTGAACAACTCGCACTGCTGGATGGCGGGGTTGGAAACTTTGGAAGTGGTTTTTTCCGAAGTGTCGAAAACTCCGAACTGGACAGTATCTTCTTCAGTTTGGAACGACTCGAGAGTAACGGTAAGGTTTCCTTCAGTAACCCTATCCCCTACGCCCATTCCTGCTTGGAAAACATCATTATCCAAACGCGAGCAGTTGGCTGGCGGAGCGAGGTTCGTCAAGCACGTTATGAAGCGCGTTTCCGTAGTCTCGTTTTCACCCGAGCCGAGAGAAATATCGTTATAGATAGCCTTGCACGAGCCTTCAGCCTCCAAGCTCAAG
>JAZDIF010000036.1:0-10246 GCA_043805205.1 Microcaldota archaeon | reverse complement strand
CCGCCAAGAAATCAACCGCCGGAATTCAAAACTTCCACGCTATCCGCAACTACTTCCAAGCTTCCCTCGAATTCCGACACCCTCCCTTCGATTGAAACGAAAAAACCGTTTGAAACCAGATGCCTCCTCTCGAAGTCCACTATCTTCACGCACGATCTGGAGCACAAGTCGAACGAATTGAATTTGCCTCCGGAGTAAAACGAACGTACTGTTCCCTTCACCAAGACGAACTTCCCCACGTCCTCGCCCGAAAGGGAATCCAAGGAAACCTCGACAGGCTGCAGGTTTTTGGACAGCAGGAACAAAACGGTTATTCCAACTAGGGCGAAAAAAAGAGATGCCACGAGGAGAGTCTTGTCGTCCAAGAAACCACTGCGCTATTCGATGCAAAACTCTCGAGTTGTGTTAAAGCAAAACCCGACGCTGTTCCACTGCGAGTACGGGGCTAGAACGCCCTTCACCCTGGCCGCCACCGGCTGCTTTCTCTCAGCAGTGTTTACTGCCGAGTCGGAAAAACCCGGAGTCAAAATTACTTTATTGCCTTCAACCGAGTAAGAAACGTTCATCAGTACGGCGCCTTCCTTCAACGCTATTTGTTCTCCCGCCTGCCTTGCCGCCGCTATCGCCAAGTTCAGCTCGTCCTCCCTGAACGCGTTGGAAATCACGAAAACCGACAGGGCTATCACTATTGAAAGGATGAAAACGAACTCCGCCCCGGCTTGGGATTTAAACAATTTTCTTCTCACTCTTAAACGCAAGAAACCACTACAGACCCGCCTTCATTTGCAACCTTGACATTAACCCACCCGCCGGTCAACGGAGCGCACATTTCCCCTACCACACCTAACTTCACCGCGTTGGAAGGAGCGGTCAGGTTTTGGCTGAAAACCCTTTCCTTCCCCGCTCCAACCAGCTCAACCAGTTGTTCCGAGGAAACCGTGCAGTAAATCTTGTTCAACGGAAGGTCCGTATGATAAAAGCAATTCGAATTCTGGGAAACCAAGAGTTCTTTCGAAAGAACGGTCCCTGAACCGCTCAAGAAAGCGAAGTCTATCATCTGCGCCAGCGAATCCACCGCACCCTTGGAAATTATCGCGTCGTTCAACGCCTTCGTCTTGCTTATTTCTTGCGAAGCAGTCCCGTACAAAATCACTATGAACGCAGCTAGAACGCTCAAGACAAGAAACAACTCCACGCCGATTTGCGATTTTTTCACGACAACACCGTCAACAAGAAACCCAATGCAAGGAAAGGCGCGAAAGCTAATTTGTCTTCCCTCTCCAAGTAATTCACTCCGCCTGTTTTTAATTGCTTTATCCTTCCCGAAAGCAAAAAGAAAACGCCCAAAAACAACGCCGACGCCAAAAACAGGATGAAAACGCTCTTGAAATCAGCAGTTCCGAACAACGGCAGGGCAGAAGACAAGATGGTGAAGAACTTCGCGTCCCCGCCCGCCCAAGCGCCTGCGTAATAAACCGCCAGCGAAAGCGCAAACGCAACCGCCAGGAACAAAAGGAAAAGCGATACCGTCGAGTTTGCGAAATTCGCTGCAGCTGAGAAAACGAAAAACAAGGCGTTAAACCGGTTGGGAATTTTTCCCGATTTCAAGTCCAGCCATGCAGCAACGAGCAGGAACGCCGCCGTTGCCGGAAAAAAGAAATTCAGCGCAAGCACGACAGGTTCACTTGACGAGCAGTGCAATAGCCTGGTTTCTCGTCTGCGCCACGCCGGCGAGAACGCTGTTCGTAAAGTCGTTCACGTAAAACGCGAGAGTGAAGCCCACGACGATGATGAAAAGCCCCAAGGCTACCAGAAGAATGTATTCAATGGCAGCCTGGCTCTTGCGCAAGAAAAAACCTCACTAAGGAGTGGCTTGAGCTCCGCCTGGAGGCGTTCCGCATGCCCCGTCTGCATACGCTACAATTCCAGCGCAAGCCGGGGGAAATGGAGTCGGCTCCCCGAGGGAATTCCAACTTCCATCGGCATTATAGCACGCAGAGCTTCTTGCCAACGCCGCTTGGCAGTTTTGAATCTGGATGTCCTGCTGCGCGCCTTGGAAAATCCCTCCTCTCAACAGCACTATCGCCAAAACCACTATAAGCAGTATTCCCGCCAAAAGCAAAATATACTCGAACATTCCCTGGCTTTTCTTCAATCTAAACACCCCCTAATAACGCTGTTTTGCATTACGCCAGGAGAATTTAAAGGCTTTTTCTCTCAAGCGGTTCACGGGCTTGTCGCCAAGGCGCTGGCAAACCCCTTTATCGTCGCGGCGCTGGACTCTATCTCCTGGGTGGCGGGCGCGAAAATGCTCCCGCGGATTAAAATCGTGACCAAAACTATCAAAACCAGCACGCCCGCTATCAAAAGCAAGTATTCAATGACACTCTGGCTTTTCTTCATCACGCCAAAACCCTCGTTTTGATGAAATAACCGATAGCCGTGATCAACGCCACGACGAACGCTATCAGCAAAGCGTACTCCAAAGTTGTTTGTGCTTTTTTCAACACGCCAATGCAACCCCGCCAACTATGCTCGCGCTCAGCCACTTTGCAGCCTCGAAAACCAACAGCGCGACCAAAACCACTACTGGAACGTACAATAAATACTTTCCACCCTTGCCGAAACGCACCACTCCGATCGTCATGGTTGCTATGATAGCTTGTATCACTAGGAAAACCGCAAAGATGAAGTTCAAGCCGCAGGCGTCAACCGGCTTCGCCCCCGGCAAAGCCAACACCATGTTCACCGCAATGAAGTTGATGACGCTCAATGCAAAGCCGAAAATGAAAGGCGCGATCAGGAAACTCGAAGAAACTATGAAAATAAAGTGCATCGTCGTCCTCGAAAGTCTTTCCCGCTGGATGTGCAGGATGTCCTTCGCGTCGTCGGCGATGGAAAACAACACGTCAGCCAAACCCGCTCCCGCTTTTCTCGCATCGACGATGATGAATGAAATCCTCTTGAACAACAGCGAACCGCTCTCTTCGGCAATCTGCGACAACACGGTTTCGAACGACTGCCCCCGCTTGAGCCTGTAAAGCCCCTTTTTCAAATCCCCGCCCAACGGGCCGTAACCCTCCGTTTCCGCCACTTCCTCCAACGCGTTTTCCACCGTCCCGCCTGCCTTCAAAACCAAAGCCATGTGCTTCAACGCGTCAGGCAGTGCAGAGTCTATGGCGGAAATCCTGTTCTGGCGCACGGTGATGGGAATGCTGATGACGAAACTCATCACCGCGATGAAAGAAACCACCACTTCCGCCAGGCTCAACCTCAAGGCAAGCAAAACCGCCGAAACCAGCAGTGCTACTGCAAGAAACCCTGCCACGAAAACCTCGAACGAAAAAGCGAAGCCCGTTGCCGCGTAGTAAGTCTTCAGGTTCTCGAAATTCTCCTCGAACCACTCTGAAAACTCTTCCAAAGAAACCATTTTTTCCCCTCTACCACGCCGCAGGCTCTATCCTCTTCGTAACGTACAAGATTATGAGCATGAAGAAAATCGAGAGGGTGAAACCGGCGTAAACGAACCAGCTCGGAATCGAACCGGCGAACAACGGAATCTGCAGTATCGCCGAGAGAATCGCGACTGCAACCGGCATCACCACCCCAAGCATGATGTACAGGATGTTGATGAAATTCAGCTTCTCGGTAAAGTCCCGTATTTTCTGCCTCGTTTCGAAAGAAACGTCGTCCGCGATTTCCGAAATCACTTCCGAAAGGTTCCCGCCCGTCTTCATGGCGCGGATTATTTGCAGAACAGCGTTCCGCAACCCCTCCGACTTGTTCCTCATGAGCAGGCTCTTCAACGCTTCGTCGTTGCTCAAGCCCGAGTCCAAGTCCCTCAACACGAATTCGAACTCCGTGCTCAACAACCCGTACTCCGCCTTCGTGATGGAACTCAAAGACTTGTAAAAGCTCACTCCAGCCTTCAACTGCGTAGCCAACTGCCTCAAAGCGAAAGGAAGAGCTTTGTCCACCTGCAACGCCCGGTCGTTAGCCCTCGCCACCGGAAAAGCGAGGACCAGAATCGCGCTCACCAGGAAAACCATCAAAGCAATCGCTGGGCTGACCAACAGCGTAAGCTGGTCGTTTAACGAAACGGAAACACCAGCGAGGAAAATGAAAGACAGGAAAGCCAAGAACAACGAAACCGAGGAAGCAATCACCAAATACGTTTCCGCGTTGAAATCCAGCCCGGCTGCCCTCAGGTTTTTGTTCAACTCGCGCACTGCCGGAAAGCCGGACAAAAACCCGGCAATCCCCTCGACCGGCCCCTCGAGGGAAGAATAAAAGCTTCCAATCAACGAAAACAAGCCGCCTTCCTCCAGCTCAACCCTCCTGAAGTCAAGCGAAGGCTTTTCCGAAACCGCCTCCTCCTTCGGGGAGAGTTTGGAAATAATCTTGTCCAGCTCGTCCTTCTTGAAATCGCTTCTTACCGTTTCGCTCAGTCTTTTCAGCTTGTCCTGGGGCATGAATATTGTTACTCAAAAACTGCTTTTAAAAACGTGGTTTCAAATCGAAAGCTTCTTCCTCAAAACGTAGTTCTGCGTGATTTTGCAAACTTCCGAAGTCAAGCGGATTCCGCTCTGCGACAACTGCCGCAGGATGTTCTCCCTCTCCGCCAACTCGGCCTTGATGCCGTCATCGTTCAAGCCAGTGTACTTCTTCAAAAGCTCCTCGTACGTGGAAGAAACGCCAGTAGTGAAAATCTTGTCCTTCACCGGGTCCCAGGAATGCGTAACCTGGATTTCAGGCTTGTCCACGTCCGTAGAAACCACTTCCGCAATCTCGGTAATCCTCCTTATGGTGCCCAGCCTCCTGTCGTGAATCCTATTCTGCATGATGATCAAGTTCAACGAAGATAGCATTATCCTCGGAACGTTGATGGGCGGCGAAGCCAAGCGCACTAGCGTTTCTTGGGCAGAGTTGGCGTGAACAGTCCCCATCACTCCCCTGTGCCCGGTGTTCATCGCAGCGAACATCGTATACCCCTCTTCCCCGCGAATTTCCCCAACAATAATCCTGTCCGGGCGCATGCGAATGCTGTTCTTCACCAGGTCGTTCATCCCGATTTCCCCGGTCCCTTCCAGAGACGGGGGGCGCACTTCCATTCTAATCCAATGCTCTAAAGGCAAGCTCAACTCGGCAGTGTCTTCAATAGTGACAATCCGCTCGTTGTTCGGAACGAAAGAACACAAAACGTTGAGAGTGGTGGTTTTCCCGCTCGCAGTCCCCCCCGCAATCAAAACGTTCGCAGGATACGCTCCCAATCCGTCCGTGGCAAGCCACAAGAAAGCCGCGGTGGAAACATCCAGAGTGTTGAAGTTCAACAAGTCAACAACGCTAAACGGGTCTTTCCTGAACTTCCTCAGCGTAATAGTCGAACCGTCGATGCTAACCGGAGGAATCGTGGCGTTAACCCTCGTCCCGTCCGGCAGCCTCGCATCCAGCAACGGAACTTGCGTGTCTATCCTCCTTCCCACCGCCCTGCCTATCCGCTCTATAAGATTGCGGATGTCCTCGTCGTAATAGAAAACCACATTCGTCTTCATCATTTCGTACTTCCGGTGGAAAACGTAAACCGGCTTGCCGGGGCCGAGAATCATTATTTCCTCCAGGCCGTCGTCTGCCACGAGTGCGTCAATCAAGCTATAACCAGCCATTTCACGGACTACTGCTGTTGCATAGAAATCCTTCGCGTGGACGGGAACGTTCAGCTCGGGAGTCTTGTCGATGATTTCAACAACCTTGTTGTAGTACCTCCTTCGCTTTTCCTCCTCGCTCAACGAAGCGACGTCCGGAGGCATTACTCCCGCGGCGATTTTCACCAGGGTGTTAATCAAATCCCTCTCCCCGCCCTTGTAGTGCGGGGAGGGAATCTCGTAAACGAGAAAAGCTTCGCTCTTGTCCTTGTAAATCTTCACGTCGCCGTAGGAATCGATCAAAACTCGCCCTTCGTCCTCCCCCTTGAGCCTTGAATCTGCGTTCTCCCCTTCGGGAAGCTTTTCCCTCGCTTTCTTCACGAGAGACTCGAAGTACGTCATAAAAGAAGAACGCAAGCTCGTTTTAAAAAACGACGGGAAAAAAAGCCGGCGGCTATCGCTTGAGCTTCTTCTGCAACTCAGCCGGATCGACGCGCAAGCGGTGCTCCCGCATTATTTCGCCGAAAGGCTTTCCGCTTTCAGCAAGCTTTTCCAGCTCCGCTTCGGAAAACTTTTCTAAACCCTTTTCCTTCAAAGCCTGTTCCGCCTTTTTCCCGGCGGCCAATTCCCTCAAGAACTCGGGAACTGCCGCTTTGACAATACGCCCGCCGACCAGCATCTTGAAAACGTTGGACAATTCTACGACGTGAATTGCGTCCACCGTCACCCCTTCCCTCCTCAAGCTCGTAATCGTCTCCAGCAGGGTAGAAGCAATTACAGTAGCATCCGCTCGGGAAGCTTCAAAAATCATTTCGAACAAGACTATTTCCTTCGACTTGGCCAGCCTCTCCGCAAGCTGTTTGTTCAAGCCCAAGCCCTCCAACCTTACAATCCGCTCCTCCAGCTTTTCCCCAACAACCGCCTTTTCCAGCATTTGCTTTGTTATCCTCACGTGCGGAACGTCCGTCTCCGGATAAATCCTAGCCGCGCCTGGAAGCGGGCGCATGAACTCGCTTTCCATGCCAACAATCCTTCTTGTCTCCCCCCCATCCCGCACTCCGTCCTTCCTCTGGCGTGCAATCTCAACGTCAATTATTTTCGGCAAGAGCTTCAAATCCTGGACTCCCTTCAACTCCGCCCTCTCCCCGCCGTCCACGCTAACGTTCAAATCCTGGCGGATGCTGCCCAACCCCCTTTGCACCTTGCCGGTCGAACGCAGTATGTTGCCGAGATTTTCCGCAACTTCCCTCGCGTGCTCCCCATCCCTGATGTCAGGCGCAGTCGCAATTTCCACCAGCGGAATCCCCAACCGGTCCAAGCGGTAAACGAACTTCCCTTCCGCTTTTTCCACAATCCCTGCGCTCTCCTCCTCCAAAGCAACAGTCTGGATTCCGACTTTTCCCTTGGAAGTTTCAACAAAACCGCCCGTCGCCAAGAGGGTAGTCCGTTGAAAGCCCGAAACGGCAGAACCGTCAGTAATAGTCTTGCGCATTACGTGCGCCTCGTCGACAACATTCGAATTCAAGGCTTTCGCTATTCCCAAAGCCACGCCCAGCGCCTCTTCGTTCAACTGAAGCGGAGGGCTTTCGTCACTCTCGACGGTGCAGGAAGAATTCGAGTCAATCAAATACTCGAAAAGCGTTTTCTTTCCTGCCTCGAAAGCGGCAGCAACGTCTATTTTTCCCAGCTCCCCGCCCACTGCCTTCAACCTGCGTTGCAAAACCGCATCGACGCTAAAACCCGCCTTATCCCCGGAAGGGTTGGAATAGCAATTGCAGTGGAGTTTCCTGGAGTCCAAACGCTGGTGTATTTCCAAACCGATCTTGATTCCCAACGCAAAAAACCTCAACGAACGGGTTTAAAGTCAACGTCCTTCAAACGCGGGTTGAACTCCCCACGCAAATTCTCAAGCATTTTTTCCTTCGCATTCCAGCTTTTGTGCGCCAAAACCCAACCCAATTTAACGAACATCGTTTCAGGCAAGCCGTCCTCGAGAAAAACCGCGCCGGCATCCGCAACCTTGCGCAAGTTCGTGTAAACGAAAGGATTGACCCTCCCGAAAAGAGTCTGAGTCGCAATCCCCACGAAAACCCCCTTGTCCACCGCTTTCTTCACGTGCGGAGCCCAGCTTTTGGGGCCGTTCACGGGCAAGTGCCCCAAGCCCATTGCTTCAATTATTACGCCCTTGTTTTTTTCCGCAAGCCAGTCCAAAACGGCCGGGTCGGAATTCGGGTAAGCTTTAACCAATGCTATTTTTTCTTCAAAAACCGCGTCCAAACCCTCTACAACTTCTTTAGGGGAAAAAGTTTTTTCCTCAATCCTCCCGTCCGAATAAATTTTAGCTAGTGGAGAGTCATTGATGCTTTGGAAAGCGTCCCTCCTGGAAGAATGCATTTTCCTTACTTTAGTCCCCTTGTGAGCGTAACAAAAATCGTCGCTGGAAGAGCCGTGCATAACCACGCTCACGCCGGGATAGCGGGATTTCGAAACGAAGTGGGCGGCGCAAACTAAATTCATCGCCCCGTCGAAACTCCCCCTGTCCGCGCTCCTCTGCGCTCCCACGAGAGAGACGGTTTTGTTGGTTGAAAGCATGAAGCTCAAAACGGCTGAGGAAAAACCAAGTGCATCGGTCCCGTGCGTTATTATCACTCCGTCGCTGTCCTTCAACTGCCACGACACTTCTTTTGCCAAAGAAACCCATTCTTTCGCCGTAATGTCTTCGCTCATTACTGTAAACGGAGAGGAAATGCGGTGCAAGTCGCACACTTCAAGCAAGTCCGGAAACTGCGCGATCAAATCCTTGGGTTTTGTGAGGGCGGTAACCCCGCCGGTGGAGTAGTCCACCTTGGAAACGATCGTGCCTCCGGTGGCAACCAAAGCTATTGTCGGAAGTCCTTTTTTCTTTTCCAGAAGTTCCGGCTGCTCCCCGCGCGGTTTTTCAGCCTCGTGCTTGTGAGGGAGTTTTTCCAAAACGGTTTTGTCGGAGAGGGAAACGCCGGCGTTGTAACCGCTGTCGAGCTTTACGACGAGCAAATCCCCGTCGCCAGTGGCTCTCGGCATCAAAATCCCTTCGTAAACCACTCCGCTTTTATCGACGCGGATCCTGTCGCCTTCGCTTACCCCCTTGTTTTTCAGGAAATCCAGGGTTTTCTTAGAATAAGGCATTTTGAAAAAGCACCGAAACAAACTACTGAAAACTCACTTTAATTGTTTTACCATATACGGCTTTTCCAGCGAATACCCGGATTTTTTGTAGTACTCGCGCACGCCCACTCCGCTCGTTACCGCCAGTTCTTCCGCCCCGAACTCTTCCCTTGCGATTTTCTCCGCTTCCTGCAAAAGCGTTCTCCCAAAACTCTTGTGCTGAAACGCCTTTTCGCTTTTGCCTCCAATCGCAACCTGCTCCCCGTAAACCCTCAACTCGCGCACTCCGCACTTTACTCCCCCTTCATTTTCAAAAGCCCTCAAGCGCAAGAACCCGACCAGGTAATCCTCCGAAGTGTCGAAACTCAGGAAAACCTCCTTCCCGCCGCTCGCCTCGTAATCCAAACGGTGCAACTCAATGGAATTCGGATCTATTTCCTTAAAGCGCGAAGCCAAACCCACTTCCCTGCACCTTATGCAAATGCAATTCAAACCCAGTCTCTTCACTTCCTCCTGCACAAGCTCGCGCAAGTTCGTTTTCTTAACCCCGTCGGCGATTTTGAAAGTCGGGATGTCACGGTCAACGCGCATTATCCTGCAATAGCGGGGAACAAATTTTTTTGCGTTCGCAATAACCTGTGCTGCTTGCTCTTCTCGGTAAGGCTCGAACTCGCCTTTCTTCCACAAAACGAACAACTCGGTCCCGGGAATTACTAGCGTAGGATAAATTTTCAGCATGTCGGGCTTGAAATCGGGGTTGGAAAACAATTCGTCGAACATCCGCACGTCCTTCTCCGGCGTGGAGTAAAGCCCCGGCATCATGTGATACCCTATTTTTAGGAAAGCGTTCTTCACGTTCTTCGTCGCGGTAATGCTTTCCTTCACTCCGTGCCCCCGTTTGACTTTCTCCAAAGCGCGGTCGTCCAAACTCTGCACTCCCAATTCAATGCGCGTGGCCCCGAACTCCATCAATTGTTTAACTTGCTCTTCTGAAGCGCAGTCGGGACGCGTTTCGAACGTCAGTCCGATAACCCTGTGCCCTGCAGTTTCGTTAGCTGCAATAGCCTCTTCGAGAGAAGCGGAAGGGAAAAGGTTGAAAGCGTCGAACGCACCCTTGACGAATTCCCGCTGGTATTCCAACGGCTCTTCGTTGAACGTCCCGCCCATCACGATCAACTCGCACTTCTGCGGCACGTGCCCTATTGCTTTAAACTGCTCCAAGCGCGAGGAAACTTGCTTGAAAGAATCGAAATCATTGCGCCTGGCCCTTAACGCCGCCGGCTCGAAGCCCGTATAGCTTTTGGCCGCTATTTCGCTGGTGGGGCAGTAGGCGCAACGCCACTTGCACGAAAGCGGCTTGAGCATTATTGCAATAACGCTCACCCCGCTCAAGCTCCTAGCCCTCCTCGTTTTAAGCAAAGGACGGAATTTCTCCCGCTCTCCCGCGCCGAGCGCTTCCA
>JAZDIF010000035.1:0-4030 GCA_043805205.1 Microcaldota archaeon | reverse complement strand
CGTATTTTCCTCCCTTCAACCCCGCAGCTGCGCTTTCCTTGAGCGTATAGCCTATCCTCGCGAAAGAACCGTCGGCGTACGGGTCGGCTTCAAGGATTTTCTTCAGCGCCTGCAAGTCTTTCGAGTCGAACAAAAACGCGTGTGCTTTCAAGCAAAATCACCTTTTCATTAATAACGGGCTTTCTCTCGAAATTTATTTCTTTCCTTAAGCGAGCAATTCAACAGCGAAAACTACTGCCGCTAGGGCAAAGCAGTACCAAGAGAATACCGACAACTTGTTTTCTCTCACGAAGCGCATGAACAAACCGATGCTCCAGTATCCCGCAATGAACGCGGCTAGCATTGCAGCAGCCAGCACTGCCAAATCCACTTCCGCTAGGGAAAACGCTTTAGCGCCTTCCAAAACCGTGGCTCCGAGAATGGCCGGGATGGCGAGGATGAACGAAAACCGGACCGCCTCTTCCTTATTCCACCCGGAAAGCAACGCCGTTCCCACGGTGGAACCGCTTCTTGAAATGCCTGGCGCAACCGAGATTCCCTGGGCGATTCCGACCGCAAGGGCAGACTTCAAACCCGGCTTGGATTTTGAGAGGGAAAAACGCTCTGCGACGATGAGGAAAACTCCTGTGATTGCTAGCGCGATTGCAACGAGAACCGGTTGGGTGAACATGCTTTCAAAAAAAGGTTTCAACGCCAATCCGATCACTGCGGTGGGAACAAGCGCTGCTAGAAGCAAGAGCGGGTAGCCGACGTTACCGCGAAACGCTTTCTCCACCAGTTCAAGCAATTCGTTGCGGAAGTACGCAGTGACGGCCAAGAGGGTTGCAAAGTGCAGCATGACGTCGAAAGAAACGGGAACGCTCAAACCAAAGTACGTTTGCGCGAGCGCCAAGTGGCCTGAAGAGGAAACGGGAAGCCACTCGGTAACCCCCTGTAGAACGCCAAGGAAAAGGGCTTGAAGAAAATCCATTCAAATCAAACCAATTTCAGCAAATCGCCGAATTCGGATAGTTCAAAATCCGGCTCGACCTCGTGCTTTTCGTCATAGGATTTTCCGTACTTCGCCCACGCGGTTTTCATGCCCAGCTTCTCAGCCCCACTTATGTCCCGCTTGAAAGAGTCTCCCACGAACAAAACCTCGCCGGGTTTCAACCCGAGTTTGGACAAGGCGGCGGCGAAAGGAAGCTGTGAAGGCTTTTTCTGTTTGGTATCGTCAAAACAAACTATCACGTCGAAAAAATCCTCGACGCCCAAAGCCACGAGGCGCGTGTACGCTTGGAGTTTAGATGCGTCCGTGACAATTCCGAGCTTCAACCCCTTGTCTTTCAGCGAGCGCAGGGTTTCCTTCACTCCGTCGTACAAAACCAAGCGGCTTTCCTTTTCCTTCCTATACGCGAGAATGCCGTGGGCGAGAATCTTGTAGTCGACGCGCCCCAGGGTTTTGTGCAAAAGCTTTTGAAAGGCAGTCTGGTCTTCCCAACCGTAACGCTCGTAAATCTTGAAGATGCTGTCGAAAGCCTCCCGCTCGCCCATTTTCAAGCCAGCTTTCCTCATCGCCTTGACAGCTGCGAGGACGCTGTTTTTCTTCATTTTCACGAAATCCACCAGTGTGTTGTCTAAATCCAAGAGAATCGCTTTAGTCATGAAAATGCCTCCGGAATGCTTTTTGGTAGACGGGGAGTTTAAAACTTTCCTCCGAACGTTTGGTATAACAACAGGATGTTGAGCGACACCACGATTGCAGCGGTCGCCCAAGCCAGAGCTTTCGTTTTGTTTGAATTCGCATATTTTCCCATTATTTTCCTTTCGTCAGTGAGCATGATGAGCGGAATGATGGCGAACGGAAGGGCGAAGCTCAATGAAACTTGGCTTAAAATCAAGATCTGCAGGGGATCCAAGCCGAACCATATTACCGCCAGGGCGGGTATCAGCGTTATCAGCCTTCTAAGGAAAATGCTGAACTTGATGTCGAGAAAACCTTCGATAATCACCTGCCCCGCCATAGTGCCGACCGTTGAAGAGGCTAGGCCGGAAAGCAGCAACGCTATGGCGAATACTACCGCCGCAAAACTGCCGAGCAACGGAGTTAGGGTTTGGTGGGCTTGTTCTATTGAAGCGACGGGAACGCCGTTCGAGAAAAACACGGCGGCGGCCATTACAACCATCGCGGCGTTTATCAAAAACGCCGTGTTCATCGCCACCAGAACATCCGTTTTTTCAAAGCCCAAGTGAGCTGAAGCTTGTCGCTTGTACTCGCGAGCCCTGGGCAAAACCAGCGCTGAGTGCAGGTAAACGACGTGCGGCATTACCGTGGCGCCGAGCATTGCTACGGCAACGTAAATGCTTGACGAAGAGATTGACGGAACGGCCGTATGCAAAGCAATCTCCCCCCAGTTGGGCTTTGCCAGGAAAACCTCGATCAAATAAGCTATTCCGATGCCTCCCACGAACGCCATTATGGTATACTCGAGTTTCCTGAACCCGTAACGCTCTACAGTCAAAATCGCGAAGACCATGACGCCCGTAATCAACGCGCTTTCGAACAAAGGAATGCCGAATAACAGGTAAAAGCCGAGAGCTGCTCCCAAAAACTCCGCCAAGTCCGTAGCCATTGCAGCCAATTCGGCTATTACCCACAGGAAAATGGTGACTGGCTTGGAGTATTCCTTACGAATGTTTTGGGGAAGCGTTTTGCCCGTTGCTATTCCGAGTTTTGCGGACAGGTATTGGATTACCATGGCCATGACGTTGCTCCACAGCAAAACCCATAACAAAGCATAGCCGAATTGCGAGCCTCCTGCGATGTTCGTGGCGAAATTGCCAGGGTCCATGTATGCGACGCTGGCTACGAACGCGGGGCCGATAAAGGGAATGAAGCTGGCTAGTTTTGAATTTGGACTGTGGAATAGCCTGCGTAAAAACAACTTTTTACACCCTTACGGGTTTTGTTCAGTTTGTCCGAAACACTTTCTCGGGTCCGCAATGCACTCGGCGTTTTTTTGCGAGTCCCCCTGCCCGGCCAGAGCCTGCCCGGTTATTCCCGAAACCTGGTTTTGGGCTGTGAACAAGCCGGTGGAAGGCGCGTTCTGCACTCTACCCACGAAAGTGAAGAAAGCGATTGCAATCAAAACTACGGCTACTGCAATGAACGCCAGCGACATGTAGTGAAGCATCTTCATTTTTTATTTCCCATTAACCTTTTCTTTTTCCGTCTTTTTATTGGCGTAAAGCAAGCCTCCGGCGAGAGTTGAACTCGCGACCTTTCGCTTACGAGGCGAACGCTCTACCACTGAGCTACGGAGGCACGAATCGCAAAAACTTTTTGTCTGGCTATGCTTTTATTACTTGGCGGTTTGAATTCCTAGTTGCACATGGCTTTCGAACAGATCAACATTCTCATCGGGCTTATAGTAAGCCTAGTCCTGGCGTTATACGCTTTTAGAAAGAGAGAATTGACCGACGGAGGGACCATCGCAGCGTGGTTTATTGGAATAAGCGTTTTTTCGTTCGGAGGGTGGACTTGGCTCGGCTTGCTCGTCCTGTTCTTCCTTTCTTCCGCGGTGCTCACCCGCTATAAGGAAAAGCAGAAGCAGAACGCCTACCAAGAGTTCGCCAAGGGAGCGACTCGAGACTTCTGGCAGGTTGTCGCCAACGGAGCGCTTCCCACGCTCATTGCAGTTGCTTATTTTCTTGACCCTCAGCCAGCTTTGTTCGCCGCTTACGCCGGGGTTTTGGCAACTGCAACAGCCGACACTTGGGCGACCGAACTCGGCGTTTTGAGCCAGAACGCCAGGATGATAACCACGCTCAAGAAAGTCAAAAGCGGAATCAGCGGCGCAATTTCCTTCAGGGGGCTGTTCGCTTCACTCGCCGGAGGCGTTTTCATCGGAGCCAGCGCCATTGCATTGAATGTGCTGAACAACGCGATAGACTTCGGCCTGCTCGGGCCGCTGTTCGTCGAGCAATTCGTCGGCGGGGCTAGGTTTCTCGCCATAGTCTCGATAGCCGGGTTTGCCGGTTCCCTCGCAGA
>JAZDIF010000034.1:0-16380 GCA_043805205.1 Microcaldota archaeon | reverse complement strand
AGAAAGTAGTACGCCAAACACAGCAAAACCAGCAAAGCGACCAGGCTTCCAAGCCCGCCGAAAAGCAACGCTAGTGTTTTGGAGAATAACTGCCATGCGACGAGAATGAGCAGGACGATGACGACCAGCTTGATTATTTTCTTTTCCTTCTGACTCAAAGCCACTTTGACACCACCTTCGAAAGCTGTAAGGAAAAAAGCGAATTAAAGGCTTTCAGTAAGATAGCGTTTTCACTGTTCTGGATACTCTTCGAGCTCGTCGTGCAAAACTTCCAGTTTGACTCCCGCTTCCTTGAAAAAATCGCGAGTCAAATGCGCGCCGTGGTACTTCTTTTCGCAAACCACTCGCTCCACGCCGGCAGTGATTAAAGCCTTGGCGCAATCCAGGCAAGGCTCCATCTTGCAGTACAACGTCGCTCTTTCGATTGAAACCCCGTGCCTCGCGGCTTGAATCATCGCGTTGATTTCCGCGTGAGTCGTGCGAACGCAATGCTGGTGAGTCCCGCCTTTCTCGTCGTAAGCAGTCTTCATAAGATGTCCGGCATCATCGCAGTGCGACAACCCCGGAGGGGAACCGACATAGCCGGTGGAGAGAATCCGGTGGTTTCTTACCAGAACCGCGCCCGATCTTCCCCTGTCGCACGTTCCCCTAGATGCCACTGTCTTCGCTATTTCCATGAAATACTCGTCCCAAGACGGTCTCACGTAAGGTTGAGCTTCAGACATAATTTCCCCACCTCTTTTCTCTCGTCATCCATGGAACCGGAAGCGTCGATCGAATAATCAGCCATTTCCATCGTTTTGCTCACGCTTAAAGCGTCCCCGCCTTCGTTTTCCTTTTGCTCGAGCTTCAAAAACTCTTCGAACGTCTTGGGGTCTTCCTCCCGTCGTCTTTGTTTCATGCGCTCGAATCGCACTCGCGCGGGCGCTTGCAAAGCAACCAGCACGAAATCACTCCTTTTTTTCAACGCTTTTGCTTCCGCAGGATTGCGAAAGGAAATAACGACGTAGTTTTTTCCGGTTTTAAAGTGCTCCAGCGCCTTTTCACCGAGGATTCCCGCGCCTTTTTCCCTGCGCAGGCGGTTTCCGATTTCAACCAGGTTTTCCCTAGTAACCGGTTTTCCTTCTTTCTCCAATTCTTCCCTCAAGTAATCGGACAAGGAATAACGCTCAAAACCTTTTTTTGAAACCAAGTAATCGGCGGCAGTGTCTTTGCCCGAACAATTCTGTCCAACTAAGCCAACGATCATTTTCTTTCCCCACCAGTCGGATAGAAACTAGGCAGTGGAGAGTTTAAAGGCTTTTTCAAAGCGACAGCACTGCAAGGCTTATTACGAGCAACAAAATGCCCGCATACTGTCGTAATGAAAGCTTTTCCTTCAAAAACACCCTCGAAATGATTGCAGTCAGCCCCGGAGCTGATGCTGTGATAAGCGTGGTGAGCGGCACTCCGTTGGTCAGCAGCGAAATGTTCATTGAAACTGCAGCCAAGGCAAACAACGCCACGTAAGACAAGAACAACAACCCTTGTCCTGATTTCGGGAGAGACAGTTTTTTGCGCGAGAGCAGGGCGTAAGCCGATATTCCGATAAAAAGCCCGCCTTCCATGAATAACGTGGTGTTGAAGGGATTGATGGAAGAGGAAATGACTTTCGCGAGAGTGAAGTTCGCTCCCCAGCCTACGCAGGCGAGCAATGCTAACCATACCGCAGGTTCGAAGAGTTTCCCTTGTTTCTTGGAATAACCCAGGAGGAACAGCGCAACCAGTAGTGCCGGGAGGACTATGAAGTATTTGGAGAGGAACGCTTCGCCAAGGAAGAAAACCGAGAACAAGATTGCGAAAAGCGGGTAAGAGCCGGCTATGGCGAAAATAAGGCTTACCTTAGACGATTGCACGGCTTTGAAGTAAGAGACTATCGAAGCCGAGCCTATTACTGTTGAGAGAATAATCAAAAGCAGGGTATCCGCTTGGGGGAATACTGGTTTCGAGAAGAGGAGTATAGCTGCTGCGAACAAAAACAAAGCCAGGAAATATTCTATGATGAGCGTGGAGTAAACGTCCAGTTTCTTGAGAATGAGCTTGTTCAAAACGTCTTTCGAACCGAAGCCAAAGAGAGCGAGGAAAGCGAATAGAAGCTCCTGCATTTTTTCAGCCCAAGCCCATTTCGATGTTGACGGTCGACGGAATGCGGATGCGCATTACTTCCCTCAAAACCCGCTCGTCCGCCTGGATTTCTATAAGCCTCTTGTGTATGCGCAACTCCCACTTTTCGTACGTGTCGCTCCCGTCCCCGCAAGGGGTCCTGCGGGTGGAGATTTGCAGTCTCTTCGTGGGCAAGGGAATAGGCCCGCGGAGTTCCACTCCCGCTTTCGTGGCAATGTCTCGAATTTGCACGCACACGTCGTCCAAGTCCTGGACTGCCTGGCTTTCTAGCTTAATGCGGGCTTTCGTCATGCGAAACCAACCTTACAAAACCAAAAACTGGAAAAACGGAAAAGGCGTTTTTCGAAACGCAACTCCGAAAAACCTTTTCCAACAAAACTCCGGTTTTTTGCAAACTCAGAGTTTCTTCGGAACGACTTCCAAAATCACGCCTGCGGCGACCGTCTGGCCCATGTCGCGGATTGCGAACCTTCCCAAAGCAGGGTAGTCCGAATACTTTTCCACGCACAACGCCCTGGTCGGCTTGACTTTTACGATTGCTACATCCCCCGTCTTTAGGAAATCAGGGTTTTTCTGCAGCGTCTGTCCGCTCTTCGGGTCTTTCTTTTCCACGAGTTCCGTGATCGTGCAAGCGACTTGCGCAGTGTGAATGTGAAAAACCGGAGTATAGTTCTTTCCAATGGCAGTCGGGTGGTTCAACACGACGATTTGCGCGGTGAACGCTTCCACGACGGTCGGAGGGTTGTTCGGATAGCCGAGAACGCTTCCCCTCCTGATGGCTTTCCTGTCGACTCCCTTCAAAGCGAAACCGACGTTGTCGCCAGGAATGGCTTGCGCAAGTTGCTGGTGGTGCATTTCAATGCTCTTCACTTCGCCAGTAACGTTCTCAGGCATGATGATGACGGTTCCTGGCTTGAGAATTCCCGCTTCCACCCTTCCCACCGGAACCGTACCCTGTCCGGTGATGGTGAAAACCTCTTGGATGGGCAGGCGCAACGGCTTGTCCGTCGGCTTTTTCGGCTCGACAAGCAGGTCGAGAGCTTCCAAAAGCGTCGGGCCAGCGTACCACGAGGTCTTGTCGCTCTTCTTCGCGACGTTATCGCCGTTATATGCCGAAGTGGGAATGAAAGGAATCTTGTCGACAGGGTAGCCCATGGGTTTCAGCTTTGCGCTCAAAGCCTGCTTTACGTCCTCGTACCTCACCCTGTCGTAATTAACCGCATCCATCTTGTTGATTGCAATTATGAATTGGGGAATGCCCAACACTTTCAGCAAGAAAGCGTGTTCGATTGTTTGAGCTTGCACTCCTTCCTTCGCCGAACAAACCAGCACTGCAGCGTCGGCTTGCGAAGCGCCGGTAATCATGTTCTTGACGAAGTCCTTGTGGCCCGGAGCGTCGATAATCGTGAAATAAAACTTTTGGGTGTGGAAGTCGCGGTGGGCGATGTCTATAGTCACTCCGCGTTCCCTCTCTTCCTTCAACTGGTCCATGACGAAAGCGAATTCGAAAGTCGGCTTTCCCACTTTCGCAGCTTCTTCCTTGAGCTTTCTCAAGTCGTTCTCGCTGACGGCGCCCGTATCAAACAATATTCTTCCTACGAGAGTGCTTTTCCCGTGGTCCACGTGACCCGTGAAAATCAAGTTCAAGTGCGGTTTTTCAGCCATTTCTACATCCCTCCTAAAATCAAGACCATTAACATTACGTTTAGTTCAAACCCACCTTTTTTGTCGGTATCAATGAAGGCAATTTTCTACTGTCCTGCTGGAAAAAAAACGGCTTTTTAGCCCGTAAAACCCAAAAAATTAGCCATGATAAGCCTGTCAGCCAACTTTAACAATAATGCCGGGGGGCTTTAAAAAACCTTTCGCATTACTTAATCTTCGGTTTTTTCAAAGATATTCTAAAGGCAAGGTGGGAATAACGTGAAGAAACTCCTTTACTCTCTGGACCCCGAGAATTTCTGCGGGCTGGAAGAAAAATACACTGATTACGAGAAAAGCAGTATAGTCGTCCTGCCGGTCCCGTTCGACTCTACCGCCTGCTCTTCCCCGGGGCAGAGGTTCGGGCCTGACGCGTTGATAAGCGCCAGCGCCGGGCTGGAGCTTTACGATGAAGAAATCGATTTTGAGGTTTACAAGGAGGGCATTTGCACTACGGAATATATGGAACCCGCCCGCGGGAACGTCGAGGAGAACAACAAGCGGATCAAGAAGACTCTTGAAGAGTTTTTGAACGACGGGAAATTCGTAGTGACTCTCGGCGGGGACCACAGCATTACGTACGGAGTGCTAAGCGCCTTCGCGGAGCGCAGTGAATTCAAGCCTTTTTCCGTCTTGCAACTCGATGCTCATGCCGATGTCGCCGAGGATGCGGAAGGCTCGCGCTTCACGCACGCTTGCGTAATGCGCCGCGTTCGCGAGGATTTTACGGACAATATAGTGCAGGTGGGCTTGAGGAGCGTTTCGAAAGAGGAGATAGAATACAACAAAGGCAACGTTTTCCTCGCAATCGACTTGAGGAAAAATTTTGAGGAAAAAATACCGCAAATAATTTCTGCGTTGAAGCACGACAACGTTTACGTGACTTTCGACGTTGATGCCCTTGATCCGAGCGAAATGCCTTCCACCGGCACTCCGGAGCCGGGAGGGCTGTATTACTACCAAGTGCTGGACTTGCTGAAGGAATTGTGCAGGAAAAAGAACGTGATCGGAATGGATTGCGTCGAGCTCATGCCCATTCCCGGCAACGACGCGCCCAACGCCACTGCCGCGAAAATAGTGTACAAGCTTTTGGCATACAAGTATAAGTTTAAAACCGCCTTGAAGTAATTCCTCGGATTTAAGATGGTAAACCCAGGCGGAAAAGCGTTTGAGTTCTGCCTGCCGGACTAGAACGGCAGTCTGGGAAAATTTTCAATCCATGAAGTCTTTCGCAGTCGGAGGCGTTTCCGGTTCTCCCTTGCGTTTTCTTATAGAAGCGATAGTAGAAGCTTGCAATCCGGCGGGAACGGGCTCGTAACCCGCGTATTCGTAGTACCAAGCAGCCCTTCCCGAGGTCGCGCCGCGAATTTCATTCGCGAACCCGAACATCATCGCGACAGGAACTTTTGCGTCCACGGTTATGGATTCGCCTTCTTGCGTTGTTGCAATTATGTCCCCCCGACGCGATTTGATTTGGGCAATAATGTTGCTCAAGTATTCCACCGGAGAGCTTACGAACAATTTTTGTTTTGGTTCCAGGAGGACGGTTTTCGCGTAAACCATCCCAGCGTAAATCGGCCTTTTGACTGCGGGAATTATTTGCGCCGGCCCCCTGTGAGCAGGGTCTACGTGAATCGAAGCGTCCGTAAGCAAAACTTTCACTCCGACGCACTTTTCCTTCGCGAGCGGCCCTTGGTTCATAGCCTCGTTGAAAGCGTCTATCAACAGTTCCTTGATGTCCTGCAAGTACTGCACTCCCTTGGAAACGTCGATGAACAGGTTGTTGTTGTGAATCGCCATGACTTTCTTCGCCTCGTCCCTCGGCAAGCCCGCCTTGATAAGCCTATCAATCAAATCCTTGCCCTTCATTTTCTCCGTAATCTCGCCTTCCTGCAACGCCTTCAAAACGCCCTCTTCCAAAGGCTCGACGTAAAGCTTGAACTTGTTGTGCTTGTTCGGGCTTTTTCCTTCGAGTTCCGGCCCCTCGCCCGTAATCGCTTCCTTGTAAACGACGATCGGAGGCGAAGTCTGTATTTCGACTTTGCGTTCGTTCTGAATCTTGTACTCGATGATTTCCAAGTGCAATTCTCCCATTCCGGAAATCAAGTGCTCTCCGGTTTCTTGGTTGATTTCCACCCTCAAAGTCGGGTCTTCTTTTGAAAGCTTTCTCAAAACTTCGATGAGCTTGAGCAAATCGCGCGGGTTCTTCGCCTCGACGCTCTTCGTAACAACTGGTTCCGAATGGTGCTTGATTTGCTCGAACGGCGCCATTTCGCCTTCGCTCAGCGTTTCCCCGGCGTAAACTTCCTTCAACCCGATCAAAGCGACTATGTTTCCCGGCGTAGCCTCGTCAACCAAAACCCTGTCGGGTCCCATGTAAACCGCCACGCTCTGCAGTTTCTCGGTCCGGTATTGCGAAGCCGAATAGAGTTCGGTTCCTTTCCTCACCGTTCCGGAGTATAATCTTCCAACCGCAATGTCCCCCGCGTGCTCGTCGACTGCTATCGCAGTTACCATGAAAGTCACTTTGCCGTTGGGGTCGCAATTCAACATTCCTTTTCCGTGCTCGCTTTCGAGGTCGCCCTTCCAAATGACCGGAATCCTGTACTTCTGGGATTTCGCGGGCGAGGGAAGGAGGTTGATAGCCATTTCGAGAATGACTTCGTCGAGCGGAGCTTTTTCCTGCAGCCAAGCGTGGTCTTCCTTCGAGCAATAGTCGTAAATGTGCTTGAAGTTGATCCCGAAACGCTGCATCGTGGGAAAAGAAATGGCCCACTTGTTGAAGCCCGTTCCGAAAGCCACGTTTCCTTTCTCTACGCTGATGCGCCACTCTTCCTTGAACTCGGGAGGCCCGTAGTTGCCGATGAGCTTGTTGATTCCGGCGATTATCTTCACGAAACGCTCTTGCATCTGCGGGAAAGTCATTTTCAATTCGTTTATCAAACGGTCTATCTTGTTGATGAACAAAACCGGCTTTACCTTCTCTTTCAAAGCCTGGCGCAAGACGGTTTCAGTCTGCGGCATTACCCCCTCGACGCTGTCAACGACGAGAATCACGCCGTCAACAGCCCTCATTGCGCGCGTGACGTGCCCTCCGAAGTCCACGTGCCCCGGAGTGTCTATCAGATTGATTAGGTACTCTTTCCCGTTGTAAGTGAAGCCCAGGGAAATGTTCGCGGCTTTGATGGTTATTCCCCTCGCCTGCTCTTGGGGGTCGTAGTCCAAAACCCTTTGTTCGCCGGCAAGCTCTTTGGAAATCAAGCCCGCCCTAGCCACGAGACTGTCGGACATTGTGGTTTTGCCGTGGTCCACGTGCGCGACTATGCCCATGTTCCTGACGCATTCAGTGTTTTTCATGAGCCTTACGACGTCTTCAACCACGACTTCCTTTCTTGCCATTTGAACACCGTTTTTTAAAAATGAAAAAAGCTTTACCTTGCGCTTCTCGCCATCCTCTCGCTCTCGTTCTTTCTCTTTACTGAGTAAGAGAGGGGGTCGTTCTGCGCTGCGAGCACAAGCTCGTTGGAAAGAGCTTGGGAGAGGGTGGTTTTGTTGTTGAAAGCGCCCATTATCGTGGCCAAAGCCAAGTTCCTCAAGGCCAAGTCCAGCCTCCTCTGCGGGGAAATGTCTACGGCTAATTGGTAAGAAACTCCCCCGAAGCGCACTCTCGTAATGTCTTCCCTCGGCGCTGAATTCTGCACCGCGTCTACAAGAACCTGAATGGGATTTTTCTTCGTTTTTTCTGCAACAAACGCAAAAGATTCCTCGACGACTTTCAAAACCTTGGTTTTCTTCCCTTGGAGCTTTCCGTGGGTGCGTATGACCCTACCGCCTATCTTTTCGCCCGTCCCTCCGCGCATGAGCTTGTTTACGAGGCGTTCGACGAGGTTGACGTTCGACTTGCCGAAAGGCTTGTTGGCGTGGCGCGCGAAAGTGTGCGGCACTACCAGCGGCTTGAGCGAAATGTGTTTTTTCAAGCCGGGGTCAGTCACGGCGACTCCTTCGTAATCGTACTTTCCGAAAAGCTTGTTTTGCATCATATCCACCTTTTTCCTACCTCTTGGGCTTCTCCTTCTTTCCGGTCCTCAATTCTTCCAGGGAAATTCCGTTAACCGCAATAACCTTGTAACGCACTCCGGGAATGGAACCCATCTGCCCGCGCTGCGAGCCTCCCAATCCTGCAATCGTAACCTCGTCGTGCTCGTCTATAAAGTTTATCGCCTTGTCGCGCGGAACGTGGGCGGAAACTTTCTTCCCGTTCTTGATTAATTGAACTTTCACGCACTTGATGATTCCCGAGTGCGGCTGTTTTTGTTCCTTCCCTTCCTTCTTCAAGACTATTCCCTTCGCTTGCGGCGCGCCTTCGAGAGGATCGTACTTTCCCTTCAAGCCCAGCGCTTTCCTCTTCCACGGTTTTTTCAGCCAGCGGTGGTGCTTGCGCTGCCTGTCCAGAATCCTTCCGGCGAATTCGCCACGAGCCATGTTTGTTTTTCACCCTTCTTATAAAATCTTCAATTCCGCGATTCCGAAGTGCCTTTTCACCAATTCCCTCGCCCTATTTATCTTGCTCCCGCCCCTGCCTATCGCCAAGCCTTTGTTCTTGAAGTCCACCTTCAAAACGACGGTTTGCCCTCCTGCGTTTTCGTTGAACTCCACGTTTTCCAGAGCGACGGGCTTGAAGAGGTTTTTCAGGAAGCCGTTCAAGTCCGAGTCGAACTCCACAAACTCCACCCTGCGCCCGAACTTCCGTTCCAAGCGCTCCAGGTTGGAAGCGTTTTTTCCTATCGCCCTTCCCAAATCACCTTGCTTGACTACGAACACTATGCTCTCCGGCGCTGCCAAGGCGTCCACCGCCTGCACTCCGGAGTTTTGCTCGAGCATCGAAATCAACTGAAGTTGCTCGCTCGAAAGCTTCATCATTTACGGCTATACCTTTTTTCACGTCACTCGGTTTCTTGCTTCTTTTTCCTCGCGGTTTTCTTCTTCTCTTCACTCGAAACGGGCGAGGCTTTCAAAACGTCGGAATTGCCTTCTTCAATCACGCTCAACGCCGTTACGGAAAAAGGCTTTCCGCAAACCGCGCCCAGCTCAACCCCGTTCCCTTCGAAAACCACGACCGGAACGCCGGAGTTCTTGCTGTACCCGTTCACTTCCTCCGCAACGGGGCAGTTTTTTGCAACCACGATCATTTTCGCACCGCCGTTGAGAGAGTGCTTTAGGGCTTTCTTCAAGCCCAGCTCCACTTTCCCGGAGTCAACAGCAATGCGTATGGACTGCGCAAAATCCATTTGTCAAACCACGATTAGACCTTCAAATCGAACCGGTTTTGGAAACTAGTACGGTTCTCAACCCGAAAACCCAGTTTCGGATTACTCCCCGTTTTTTGAAAAAACGAGTTTAAAGCGAGAATAACAAATGCCTTTCCGTGTTTAAAAACCTTTTTTCCGCTCCTAGCCCATTTTCACTATCGTCTTGAGTTGCGGGTAGAGTTCGAACAACTGTTGTTTCGCCAAATCTTCGTAAAACCTGTACAAAATTCCTACGGTCAGCAGGATTCCCGTTCCCGTTCCCAATGCTCCCGTCAAGTCCGCAAACCATGCAAGTACCCCAACGAACAGGCTTCCGAGAATCGTGATTATTGGAATGTAACGCGCGAGAATCCTCTCCGTGATTCTCGGGTCCTGCCTGAATCCCGGAATCTGGAGCCCGGCCCGCTGCAATTGCGAGGCTACGTCGGAAGAACTCATTCCCGTGCTTTCGATCCAAAACCAACCGAACACTACGCAAAGCAAAACCAACGCCAGTCCGTAAACCAGCGCGTGCATGAGTTCCCGCGGTTGCGCGAGGAATTGCAAGTACGCCGGATAACCTCCGGGAATGAGCAACGGCGATGGTAATGCAGTGGTGAAGTAGGCGAAGCCGTCTATCGGCTGGTTGTTTTGGAACGTTCCGAAAAACCCGGCTTTCATTCCCGGCGCCCCTTCGATCGGAGCGGCGGTGAACGCGCCTATCAGCTGGAAGTTCAGCAAAATCGCCGACGCAAGAATGACGGGAATGTTTGAAACGTAAAGGAATTTGATCGGATACTTCGCGCCCAACCCTCGCGCGCGGCCGTAAGCCAGCGGGAGTTCTATTTTCATTCCCTCTGCATAAACTACGATTACGAAAACGACTATCGTGAAGATTATGGGAACGAGCGACCAGAAGGCGGTTATGACGTCTCCCTTTACTAGGTAGTACAACGCTGCCGGAATCAAGCCGGACGGGATTCCGGTTCCGGTTGAAGTGAAGTTGAACGCCCCCAGGAATACGGCTTGCGAAACTCCAGCAGCGATGAAGAGGGAAATTCCGGAGCCGATTCCGTACTTTTGCACGACTTCATCCAAGTAAAGCAGTATTATCGCTCCGAGCGCGAGCTGGAACACGAGGAGCAATTGCGTGAACAAGAGGCTTCCCAAGAGCGCGGGGTGTTGCGAAACCGCCGCCCCGACCGGGGTGATGTAGTTGGAGAGGACGTAAACCGCGCCTTCGAAGAAAGCCAGCGCTATGGCGAGGAGCTTTTGCATTCCTTGAAAGCGCCTTTTTCCCTCTTGCGACTGCAGGTCGAACGAGAAGAGTTTAGAACCCACGGCAAGCTGGAGGAAGATCGAAGCCAAAACGATCGGCCCGATTCCCGCGGTGATCAGCGAGCCGGTCCTGCTTCCCAAGAGAATGTCCAGACGTTCGAATTGCGTGATCCTGTCCGAGTCTATCCCGATCGGGTAGATGTTTCCCATCACGTAGAACAAGGCGAGCACTGCGAGGGTCCACAAGAGTTTGTCCCTAAGCGCGGGCGCTCTCTCCGGCCTCCTGACTTCCGGCAGGACGGCTGTAAGCGAGTCTAAGAAAGACATGTGAGAAAACCAACTGTAAAACGGTTTTTAATTCCCTTTGTTTTACGGCAGTACCGTGGTTTTTCCGCCGGCGGACTCTATTTTTTCCTTGGCTTTCGCGGAAAAAGCTTTCGCGCGCACGTCGAGCTTCGGCTGGGCGAAACCGTTGGAAATGACTTTCGTTTTCGGAAAGCTCGCCACGAGAAAGCCCTCCTTCTGCTCGAGCTTTCCGCTCAAAGCGAGCTTGGAAATTTGTTCAACCGTGATTTCATAGAGTTTTCTCGCGAGGCTGCTGAAGCCGTGCTCCCCGCGCGAGCGCTTGCTCATCTCCCCGCGCTTGATAGTGCGAAGCCAGTTGTGCTTGTGGAAACCCGCCCTTCCCACTCCACCGCGGTTTCCTTTTCCTCGACGGTTTTTGGCGTTGCCGCCTCCGAAAGAACGGTTTCCCGCGTACTTTCTTTTCTTCGCGCTTTTCACTCGTCTGGGCATATTCAAAAACACCTTTTCGTTCAATGAAGCATTCTCATTATCAAGTCGTTGATTTTTTCTTTTCTATACCCCAAGTCGCCTCTCGGAAAGTGGTTTTTCACTCCCTTCCAGCCTCCCTTCGGGTTGTTCAACCGGTACAATCCCGCTTTGAAGCCTTCTTCCTGCCAGGAAAATTCCGCTTTCCTTTTCTCCAGCGCTTTCACCGTTCCTTCGCTCGCCTCGCCCCAAGTCACATAGTCCTTCACTTTCTTGAGGGTTTGCAAAAACCATTCTTTCGTGGTTTCCACGGCAATGCAGTGATTTTTCCTAGTCAGCTTCAATTGCTTTAACGAATGCTTGATGTCCTGACGCAGGTTTTTCACCCCGCGAACCCTTACCACCGCAATTACAGTCACGCCAAATCCCCTCTCAAGCTCTCTTCCTGCTGGACTGCCACTCCCTTCTTCACCCTGTTCAGGGAATCCAGGGCGCTTATCGTGGAGAAAATCGAGTTGAGAATGTTCCTCGTCCTTCCCTTGGCGAAAGTCCAGCAGTCTTTGATTCCTGCCATTTGCAAAACCTTCTTCGACGTTTCACCTGCCACCAAACCCACTCCCCTGGGAGCTGGTTTGATCAGGATGTGGGTCGAACCGCTGGCGCCCGAAGCCGCCCAAGGCAGCGAATGAGGCGTTCCGCAGCCGCACTCCCAGCTTCCACAGCCCAAAGGAATCTTCACCAAGTGCATTTTCGCGTCCTTAACTGCTTTCTCTATCGCTTCCCTCGTTTCTGCCGCCTTTCCGACCCCCACGCCTATTATTCCGTTGTGGTTTCCCATGATCACTACAGCTCGCATTCTCTGCTTTCTCCCGTACGCGGTCATCCTTTGTACGCTCGTGACTTGCACGACTTCCTCGCTCAAGTCGGGAATGAGAATGTCGATTATTTCCGGCTCGAGAATCTTCAAGTTCTGCTCGGCAACCTGGTCGAGGTTTGTAATCTCGCCGTTCAAAACTTTCCTTCCCAGCGTGGTTTTCGGAATCCAGTCAGCCATGAAAATCAACCTTTAACCCCGGAAGCCAGTATCTTCTGCCTGGCGTCCTCAAACTTCACCGCTATTTCGCCGCTCAAGTGCTTTCCCGCAATCCTCTCTTCGGAGGGAAGCTTTTCCTCTCCTACTTTTGCATTCAGTCCCGCCTGCAAAGCCCCTTTCAAGGCTGCGAAAACAACCGACCCTTTGGAAGGCGTGTGCAGTCCGACGTCCAAAACCACTTCGCTTACGCCTTTTTCTTTTGCCTTCACTCCGCACAACAATCCCGTGAGGAACGCCGAGGGAGTGTTGCTTTTTCCAGGAAAGCCGAATTTCGCGAGAACTTTTGACGTAGCACTGGCGACGGTCTTGTCGCCGTTCTCTCCGTAAACTATCACTTGCACTAGGATGGACTTGTTCGCCTTTCTCACAACTAGCCTCGCCTTCCCGCTTTTCAGCAAAGACAAGCGCTTCTCGTAGTCGGTCCTTCCTTCCCTCCTCCTCTTGAAGTGAACGTTGTACAACGGTCCTGTTGCCTTAGCCATTTTTCCATTACTCTCCTTTCAACAATTTGTTTTCGTTAGCGTGGGTAAGCAAGTGCTTCTTGCTCTTGAAAAAACCCCCCTTGACCATCGAGTATAAAGAACGGTATTCCCCTTCCTTCAGGTTTTTCTTCAACATCTTCAGCAGGCTCCTTTGCGCGCGCACTTTCTCCATCCACCTTCCCTTTCTTGATGCGCGCGAGAATTTCGCTCCCTTCAAGCTTCCGGTTCCGCGCCTTCTTCCCGCTTTCAACCGCGATTGCTTGAATTTTGCTTTAGCCCTTCCCACGCCTTTCTTTTGCTCCAATACCAACACGCCCTCCCGTATGAGGGTGCGGACGTCGTCGCGAGTCAGCGCTTCTTTCGCGCGCGCAGCGTCTTTAATCTTGACCCTCGACTCGCCTGCCTTGAAAATGCTTGCCGCGAGCCTTCGTATAGTCTGCAAACCCATATTTTTCAAACACCGTTTTATTCGTTCAGTATCCTCAAGCCTAGTTTTTTCGCTTCAGCCACGAGCGCCGTTTTTTTCTTGGCGCCTATGGTCGAGGAAAACCTCACCGCAATCCCCTTCAGCCCCTTCAGCCCGCCTAGGGAGAAGACGAGCACTTCCCTCAATCCCGTCGGGTGCAGCCCGCGGGTTTTGCGCGCGTTGCGGAAACCGATTTTCGGCAGGAAGCCGAACCCCTTCTTGCTGATGCGAAGCTTGTTGTCTATGCCCCTCGGCTTTCTCCACGAGTCGCCAACGCGCTTCGTCCGGTCGACGTTCTGCCTCTTGAACTTGGGCAGTTTTTTCTTGACAATCGTTTGTTTTTGAGTTGAAACCATTTTCACCCTCTCTTTTGCAAAATCAACTTTCGTCCAGATAAATCCCGTCCTGGAAAATCCTCTCGTCGCGCTTGGTTATCCTCGTCGCGCGGATTATGTTCGAGGCGGTCTGCCCCACTTCCTCCGCGCTTATTCCAGAAACGGTTATCTCCTGCCCTTTCGCTTCCACGCCCGCGCTTCCCCTTACCACCGCCTTGCGGGGCGTTTTCTCCCCAAGGAAGTTTTTGATGAAAACCTCCTTTCCCTTCACTTCGACGGAAATCGGGAAGTGGGAATAAACGACCTGCAGTTTCTTCTCGAATTTTTTTGAAACGCCGTTGAGCATGTTCTTCAAGTGGGCTTCAAGGGTATTCGCCATCATTATTCCCTCCCTCTTGCTCTTTCCCTTGGGAGTTACGGTTACGAGGGAGTTTTCCACCTTCACGTCGAGAATCTTGGTGTTGAAGCCGCGCTGCAACTCGCCCAGCGGCCCTTTTACCGACACTTTCCCTTCCTTCGCTTCAACGGAAATTCCTTCCGGAATCTTCACATCCATGCACAAAACCAAAAATCATTTTTTTAATAAACAAAACACAAGAGCCTTCCGCCCAAGTTTTTCTCCTTCGCTTCCGAGTGCGCCATTATCCCCTGCGGGGTGGAAACCACGAGCAGCCCTATTCCCTTCGCCGGAAGATATCTCGTCTCGAACGTTTCCCACGTTTTTCCAGAAACGGAAAACCTGGGCTTTACCGCCCCGGCGTCGTTGATTTTCCCGACGAGGCTGACGACGAACTCGCCGCTCTTGCCGTCGTCGATGAACTTGAACTCCCCGATGAAACCGTTCTTCTGCAGCAAGAGCAAAACCTCTCGGATTACTTTCGAAGCCGGCTTGAGGCGCGTTTGGCTCTTGCCCTTCATTTCTGCAACTTTCATCGAATTCAAGGCGTTTGCGAGAGTATCCATCTTTTCACCCGTACTTCCTGAAGCCAAGCTCGAGGGCTTTTTCCCTGAAGCACTTCCTGCACACGTACAAGTCGTACTTCTGTATCAGCCCGCGGACGTTTCCGCAAAACTGGCATTTTCTCTTCATCCTGTGCCTGTACTTCGTTTCCAACTTTTGAACCATTTCAAATCCTACTCTTTTTGTTTTACGAGAAGTTCACTCCGAATTTCTTTTCCAAAAATTCCTTCGCTTCGACGGGGGAAACCCTTTGCTTGCCCGGGAGTTTCCTCTTGGCGATCCTCCTTTGGGAAATGCGCACTCCCTTTTTCCTGAGTGAAATGCAAACGTCGAAGCCGAGCATTCCGATTCTCGGGTCGTACTTCACGCCTGGAAAGTCTATGTATTCCTTCACTCCGAAAGCCACGTTTCCGTTCGAGTCGAAGCTTTTGGAGGGAATCGTCTTGTCCACGGCCTGGAGGGCTCTCACGAGAACCTCGCCCGCCGGTTTTCCCCTCAGCGTTATCTTGACGCCTATGGGATCTCCCTTGCGGATTTGGAAGCTCGGGTTCCTGCTCCTCGCCAAGGTAACTACCGGAGTGCTTCCAGAAACGTTCTGGAGCAGGGTTTTCGCGTTTTCCAGCGCCTGCCCGCCTTCGCCCACTCCTATGTTCAGCGTAATCTTCTCAAGAAAAACGCTGTTCAACGGCATTAAAAAACACCTTTTTTTCAAAAACCAATTTTTTCAAGCTAGATTGTCGTCTACTACCATCAAGTAATCTTTCAGCGTGATGATGCTTTCCCCGTTTGCTGAAAGCCTCGCGTCCGAAGGCTTGCTTCCTTCCCTCGACATGATTTCCTCGAGAACCCCGGTCTTTCCAGCGTGCTTTCCCTTGAACACGAGGCATTTTGCCCCCTTCTCCATTTTCAGGAATCCCTTTATCTCCTGCTTGGGAATCGACAGGACGATCGTGTCTCCCACTTTGAACCGGTCCTCTTCCTTTTCAATCAAGACGTTCCTCGAATCGTGAAGGTTCAACTGCACTTTTCCTTTTCCCGAAACCGTTTTTCCGACTATGCGGCAGTACTTCACTCCCGCGTCCGATTGCTTGATTGGCTTCAACTCAAGCCCTTTTTTTGAAACCGAAATGCGGTAGCAAGCGTCGAGCTTTGGAATTGAAACGAGATCCATCAAACCCACGGGCAGGCCGAGTTTTTTCACGTTCACCCCGTCCACGAGAACCTCGCCCGCGCTCAGGATTTTCCTCGCTTGGCGCGCGTTTTCCACGATGGAAAGCTTGTCGCGCAACAGCATCAACAGCGAAACCGATTCCCTCATCGAGTGCTTGCCGGGCAGGGATTTCATCAGCCAAAGCGTAGAGCCTTTCCTAGCCAGCCTGCTCCAAACGGGCAAGTTCGGCCTCTTAAGATGCCTTTTCTTTCCGTGTCCAGCCATTTTGTTCAAACACCCTTCTTGGCTTCTACCGCTTGCGTTGTTGCGGAAGAAGATTTCTTCCCTTTGCGCGCGACCAGTTCCAGCAAAACCAGGTTTGACGCCCGCATGGGGGCGAGTTTTTCCTTCCCCCTCTGCGTTTTCAAGACTATTCCCTCGACGAAAACTTCCGAGTTCTCCAAATCAACCCTCGCGACCAAACCTTGTTTTTTCTTGAATCTTCCCTTCAAAAGAAACACCCTGTCCCCCTTTCTCACCGGGAGGGAACGTTTTTTCAGCTGTTTCCTCAACTCCCTGCTCAAGTGGGCTGCTACGAGCTTTTGCCTCTCGTGCAACGGGGCGTTGTATAAAGCCAGGCGTTTTTTCCTGGGCTTGGAAGACGATGAGATTTTTCCCTTCACTTGCATTTC
>JAZDIF010000033.1:0-2082 GCA_043805205.1 Microcaldota archaeon | reverse complement strand
GCGCCTTTCCCTCCATCAGCGCCCTGCCGTTCGTTCCGGCGACTTGGAAGCCGGTGAGGAATATCTTTGCCTTCCCGCCGTTGCCCAGTTCCTGGATATAGTGCAAAACCGGCCCTCCGTCGAGCATTCCGCTGGTGGTGAGGATCACGCATGGCTTTCCCAAAATCTTTTTTCTCTCGGCGTTGTTTTTAACGAAAGAGGTTTTCTCCAGCGCCCCCGAAAGCGCGCCGTCGTTCTTGACGTAAGACGGGTAGTCTGAAAGGATTGCCACAACCTTCCGTCCCATTCCGTCGAGATAAATTTTTTCCTTCGAATTCAACAGCGCGTGGAGGACGAGCAAAATTTCCTGGCTCCTGCCGACTGCGAACGACGGGACGAGAGCTGTGAAACCGTCGGCAAGGCAGTCTTTTACTTTCCCGATGAACGCGTTCTCCAGCTTTCTCCTGTCCGTATGCTCCCTGAAGGCGTAAGTGCTTTCTATCACGAGCGCGTCGATTTTTTCTTTCCTCCCGTCGGGAAGTTTGGCTTTCGCAAGCAATCGCGTGTCCGAGTAGTTGAAGTCGCCCGTGTAGAAAACGGTTTTCTTTTTGCCCCCTTCCTTGGAGGAGAAGAGCACTCCCGAGCTTCCGGGAATGTGCCCGGCGTCGTACAGCTCGAACGAAGAACCGTCGTAAAACTCGTACTCGCTGTTGTAAGGAATTGGCGTGAATTTCTGGTAGAGCTTGTGCGCGTCCGCCTTCCTGTAGGGAAGTTGGTTTCCGTTCAACTGCGCTATCTTTTCGGAGTCTTCAAGCAAAAGCGTGGCAAGGGGAATCGTGGGAAAAGTGCAGAAGGTGGGGATGTTCGCCTGCTTGTACAACACCGGAATGCTTCCCGAGTGGTCCAAGTGGGCGTGCGACAAAATGCAGGCGTCGAAGCCGAGGTTTTCCAAAGGAGGGTATTCATTGTGGTCGTGGACTTTCAACCCGCAGTCCATCGCCACCCTCAGTTCCTGCGTTTCCACTGCAACGCAGCTTTTGCCCACTTCCCTGCAAGCGCCCAAGAAACGCAGTTCCAAAAAAAAACCAGTTCTCCCATGCGGGTCGAGTCTGCATAGCGATTAGACGAGTGGGGTTTAAACGTTTTTCTTGCGGGAGGTTTTTAATCCGCGAGAAAGTGATGTAAAGCATGCTGCTGGGTTTCGAGGAAACGCAAGGGCTTCTGGAAAAACACGGCATTACCCCGGCCAAGGGCTTTTACTGCAGTTCCTTGGAGGAAGTGATGGGAAAAAGCAAAATGCTTTCCGGCCCGTGGGTTTTGAAAGTCGTGGGAAAGAGCGTTTTCCACAAGACCGAGAAGAAACTCATCGCTTTGGACTTGCACGATTTCGAGCACTTGTACCACGCAGCTCAAAGGCTTTCCCAGAACGCTTCAAACGCGGGCTTGAAGAAAGGCGAGTGGGGTTTCCTGCTGCAAAGCGAGCTGAAGGGAGTGGAGTTCATAATAGGCGGGAAGGAGGACGAAGTTTTCGGAAAGACTGTTTTGTTCGGAAGCGGAGGAGTGGCGGTTGAATTATTCAAGGACTTTTCCACGCGCGTCTGCCCGATTTCCGAAAAAGATGCTCTGGAAATGATTGCTGAAACGAAAGCATCCGCTTATTTCACTAGGGACGGGTTCCGCGGGAGGAAGGCGAGCAGGCAGAAGATCGTGGAATTGCTTTTGAAAACGTCGCGCTTGCTCGAGAAAGAGGAGAGAGTGGACGATCTGGACTTCAACCCGGTTATTGCTGACGCGCAAAACGCCTGGGTTGTGGACGCGAAAATCACGGTTTGAGGAATTGTGCTGAATGGAAGAAAAAATGCGCGCGTTGTTCGATCCGAAGAGCATTGCGGTGGTCGGCGCTTCCGAAGAAAAAGACAGCGTGGGCAGGGGCATTGTCGAGTCTCTTTTGAAGGGGAGTGTTTTCCCCTCTAAATACGCAAAGCCGTTCAAGGGGAAAGTTTTCGCGATAAACCCGAACCACAAGAAGATTTTGGGGCTGAAGGGCTTTCCAAGCGTTTTGAGCGTGAAAGAAAAAATAGACTTGGCGGTAATCGCGGTTCC
>JAZDIF010000032.1:0-6589 GCA_043805205.1 Microcaldota archaeon | reverse complement strand
GAGCCCGATCCAACCGCCGATGTCCGGAGTCCCCGCTTCGAAACGCTCGCGGTTGTTGATGAACTTGAAGGAATGCAATTTAACCTCGCTTATCGTTCCTCCCCCAACGAACGCCGGCTTTAGCTCGACTCCCTCCCGGTGGAACAATGCGCCAACACCGGTCGGCGCAAAGCTCTTGTGCCCCGAAAAAGCAGAAAATCGCAGTTCCAATCGCGCAAATCCACTTTCCTGTGCCCGACCGCCTGCGCCGCATCCACCAGCGAGTAAGCGCCGGCATCCTTCGCAATGCTGCAGATTTCCTTAACGGGAGTCTTGTTGCCGAGAACGTTCGACGTTGCGGTGAAAGCGACCAGCGCGGTGTTTTTGGAAACGGAATCCTGGAAGTCCTGCAAGTCGAAAGCGCCGTCCCTCGAACCCTGGACGATTTTAAGTTTTATTTTGCCTTCCTCCTCCAGTCGCACCCACGGCAGCAAGCACGAATGGTGTTCGATGCTCGTCGTGACGATTTCACTGCGCTTAGAGAAATCCAAGCCCAGCGCCACCGCGTTGATAGCCTCCGTCGTGTTCCTCACGTCGATGAATTCCGACGGCCTGGCGTTGAAGAACTTTCCCGCAATGTCGTAAACCTTTTCGTACTCTTCCGAAGCTTTCTCCGTCAAACGGTGCTCCCCGCGGTGGATGTTCGCGCGGTATTCGCGGTAGTATTCCAGCATTTTCTCCAAAACCGGCTCGGGAGTGAGGGAAGTCGCAGCGTTGTCGAAGTAAACCACTTTCTCCGAAAGGGGAAAAAATCCCCTGAATTCCTTGACGTTCATTGCAAAAACCAGTTGAACAAAACCAATTATTTAAAAACAAGCTTTGAAATAATCTTGTTTTGCTCGTTCTTAAAAGCATTCACGACCGGAAGGCTAGGACGGGCAAGAGTGTGGAAGAATGAAGGAAAAACAACTTCAGCTCGTCCTCTACGGGCTCATAGGAGTGGGAATCCTGGCGATAATATACCTCGCTTTAGCCACAAACGCCCTTTCGAACCTCCAGCCCAAGCCCTCCCCGACCGCGCCTGTTGAAAAGCCTGAAATCGGAGTCATACTCATAAATCCTCCGCCCTGCAGGCCTTGCATCAAACTGGATGATTTCGCCAAAAACATCAAGAACTACAGCGGAATCCTGCTGGTTCAAGACGAAACCGTGGAATTCCAGAACGCCTCGGAACTTATTGCAAAGTACGGAATCAAGAAACTCCCCACGGTACTCATCAGCGGGGAACTGGATAAGCTGCCGGCGTTGAAAACGCAGCTTGAAGCCCTGGGAGAGACGAAGGAAGACGGGACGATAGTAATAACCGGGATAAAGCCGGTTTACTACGACTTGGAGCAAAAGAAATTCGTCGGACTGCTCAAGGCAACCCGCATAGTCAACAGCACTTGCATCGACTGCACGAAGGCGTTCGTCTTCCAAGGAAACCTGGAAGAAAGCACGGGAATACGCTTTTCCGAAGAGAGCGAGTTCGAGCTGAACGACACCAGGGCGGAAGCGTTGGTTGAAAAGTATAACATAACGAAAATCCCGAGCTTGATAATAACCGGAGAGATAGACGCATACGAGGGCTTGAGCGAAGAATGGAAGAAAGTGGGAAGCGCTGAGGAAGACGGAAGCCTCGTCTGGAGGAGCGTAGTTCCGCCGTATCAAGAGCTTCCCTCCGGCAAAGTCAAGGGAATGGCCACGCTTATTGCGATTGACAACGAAACGTGCAAGGAATGCTACGAGCCCAACCTTCACGAGGAGGAGCTGGCGCGCAGGGGAGTGCTGTTCGGAAACAGCATGTACTTGAACTACACGCAAGCTTGGGCGCAGAAGCTCGTCCAAAAGTATAACATAACGTTCATTCCCACGGTCTTGGTGGATGCGGAGATGGACGAGTACTACCCGTACACCCAGCTGAAACAGATTTGGGAGCAGGTGGGAAGCACCGAATCCGACGGGTGGCACGTTTTCAGGAACATGAGCTCGTTGGGAAGCAACAAGACGTTCAACAACCTGACGAGCGGGAAAACCGAAACAACCGCCTAGCGTTAAAGCAAACGTTTTTCATACTCTGGAAAAAAGAAATTAAGGTGGATCTTGTTGAAAACTAAAACCCTCGTATTGGCTTTGGTTGCGGTAATCATTCTCGGCACGGCATTGTACATTTTTTCCTCTTCAAGCCAGGGAAAGAAAACCTACGCCGACGATTCTTCGCCCGTAATGTTCTTCTACAGCGAAGAATGCACGTTCTGCCAAAAGCAAAAGCTGATTCTTGAAGAACTCGCCACGGAAGGATACAGGGTAAAACTAATGGACGTGGGCTTGCGCACGGAATACTGGGCGCAGTACGAAATAAGCGGAACGCCTACTTTCCTGGCCGCCAACGGCGACAGGCAAGTCGGGCTGACGCAAGCGCCCGAGTTGAGGGTGTGGCTTGAAGCGCACGGCGCGAAAATCGTCCAGCAATACGTTTAAATCAATTCAACTCTGAAAAGAAACAAAAGGTGGTTTTGAAATGGAAAATGATTACGTAATAGCAATCAGCATCGTGGCAAGCGCTTTGATTCTCTCCGGAGTCATCTGGGTTTCAGCCGGCGGAATTTCCAACAGCGTCACGAACCTGCAAGCCTCTCTCGCAAACCTTCAACCAGCTCAAACAGGAAGCGGACAGCAACTGCAACCCTCGCCGACCGAAACCCCCCAAGCCGCCACTATCCTTTCAGCCGAGCAAGTGCAGGCGCTTTACGCTAAAGCCGCCGGAAAGAAAGGCGAAGAAAACGCGAACGTCACGATTCTCGAGTTTTCCGACTACCAATGCCCCTACTGCAGGAGGCACTACAACACCGCTTACCAGCAAATTGAATCCGACTACGTGGAGAAAGGAAAAACAAAAATTGCGTTCATGGACTTTACGCTCAGCTTTCACCCTGCGGCTATTCCGGCCGCCAATGCGATGAGGTGCGCCGGAGAGCAAGGAAAGTACTGGGAAGCGCACGACGCAGTGTTCGAAGCGCAAACCCCGCTAGGACAGGGAACCATCGAATTCGGAGTTGAGGAAATCAAGAAGTGGATCGGAAACGTCACGGGCATCGACAAGACCAAGCTAAACGCGTGCATCGACTCGAACAAGTACGCAAGCGCAATCGAGGAAAGCCTCAACCTCGGGGCGCAAGTCGGAATAGGCGGAACGCCCGGATTCATAATCAACGGCGTTGTTTTCGCAGGAGCATGCCCCTACCAGACGTTCCAGCAGGCGATCGACGCTGCAGCCGAAGGAAAGAAGTTTTCCGTCGACGAAAAGTGCGCCGTCCAAGTGACTGCATGAGCTGTTGAAATGCGAAAGCAGGCTGCCGGGCTCTTGAACGCCCAAAAGAAAATACTCTCCGAAAGGAAGTACTTGATGCTGTTCCTGGCAGCAACTGCCGCGTTCGCGTGGGTTTTCGTCAGCCTCACCAGCATTCCCGGGCAAGGGTGGGGAAGCTGGCTGTACAGCGTGACGGACTACACCAAACTATTCATTCTTATCGGAGCTCCGCTCCTCGGCCTCATTCTAACCACCCAAGCTTACGTTTTGTCAAACTACCGCTTCGGAATGCACGAAGCCAAAGCCGGAACCAGCGCCCTCGGGGCTTTCGCCGCGGGAGTAATAGCAACCGCATGCTGCTCTCCCCTCACAGGCGCTCTGCTCGCCTCAAGCGGGTTTATCGGAGCGTCGTTCTTCCTCCAGCAGTACAGCCCCCAAGTGTTCGCAATCGCAATACTCGTCCTCGCATTTTCCCTATACTATTCCTCCAAAATAATCTTTTGCGAAGAATGCGGAATCAAAACTATGAAATGACCGGCAGGCCCAACGGGTTCAAGCCTGAAAAGTAAAGCACTGCTATCCAAAACGGCTGGTGCAATAAATAAACCGCCAGCGAGTGCCTGCCCAGGAAGCAAAAAACCCCCGCCAGCTTTCCCCCGCTCTCCGAAATCCCGAAAGCCCGCTTTGAAGCGGGGTAAAACTTTTTTCCGAACGCGATTCCCAAAAGAACTAGCGAAAACCAAGGCAGTAGAGGAAAATAATCCACAGAATAAAAGCCCGAAGGGACGAAGCCGAGCCACAACAGCCAAGGAAAGCCGAACGACATTTGCGAAAGGAAAAACCCGGCAGCCAAAACCGCCATTGCAAAAACCGAGATAATCCTCGCATTCAGCCTCAAGAGCGGAAACGCCAGCAGGGTTGCAACGCCCAGAAAATGCAGTATCCCGAAAACCACGAAACCGTCTTTCAAAAACAACAGTGTGGCGAAAGTCGCGAGCAACCCCAAGGAGAAAAGCTTTAGCGCCCTTTTCGCAAACCACCGTACCCCGAAGCTCTTGTTAAAACTCAAGTGAAGCGAAATTCCTGCTATGAAGACGAACAAGCCCGCGGTTATTCTTGCGAAGAACCACCAGAAACCCTGAGAAGTATCAAAACCAGAAAGCAGTCCGAAGTAGTGCAAGGCGAAAAGCCAGTTGAAAACCAGCATGAGCAGTACGGCAAAACCCCTTGCGAAATCCACTTCCCAAAGCCTATTCCGCACGCCCATGGTTTGAAAATTCAAATTTCCAAAGCCTGCTTCAACGCCGGCTTGTCAAAGCCGAGTATAATCTTTCCGTCCACTTCGATTACCGGAACGCCCATCTGCCCGCTCTTCTCGATCATTTCTTCCGCGGCGCTCCTGTCCTTCGACACGTCCAGCTCATTGTACTCGACTTTTTTCTCCTTGAAAAACTGCTTGGCCATCACGCAGTAAACGCAAGTCGGGGTAGTGAATATTTTTACCGTATGCTTTGCCATGAGACAACCACCTTCAAAAACAATTAACGAACGAAAGCAATAAAACTTCCACGGTAGCGGAAGTAAAACAATCCTTTCAAACGTATTTTAAGCTACTCTTTAAACCTTGAACTACGCCCCGGCTCCGCGAAATAAAAGTTTTTAATAACACGCGCGCTAATGCCCTTCAAGAGTCGGTTCTAACTGAAGGTGATGAAAAAAATGGAAGCCAACAAGTACGGAATAATCAGCTTGATACTGGGAGCGATCCTTTTCTTCGGGACTTATTTGTTTCAAAACGCAGGCTGGCTAGCCATCTTGACAATGTTGTTCTACGGCGGACTGCTCTGGCTGGGGATATTCTTTATCCTGATCGGAGTCCTAATGCTAGTCCTATAAGCGCACAGAACGGAGGGAATCAACCGGTTTTCAAAACCGCTCCGGATTCATCCAAAGCAATAAGTGTTACATTACCGTCCGTTTCCCAGTAAGCAACCCATGATTCCAAAGGCAGTCCTGAAGCAAAGGAAGACAATGCGCCAGCGTCCAAACTCGGGCAGTACGCTTGTTCTTCAGCCCAAACCGCGTCCGCCCTGAACGCGCAGCCGAAACCGTCAGTAATGCCCAGTTGTTTCGCGGAGTTGATCAAAACCTCTTCCCTGAACAAAAGCTTGTTCCGCTCGTAGCAATCGGTTATGAACGTTTCGGGCCTGAAGCTCACCGGCGGAAGCTTGTAAAAACGCCTTTCCACCACGGGGCAGGAAGAATGCGGGTTTTGGGTGACGAGAACGTCAAACTCCCACGTTTCACCGCTTTTCCCCGATTGAATGATGCGCGATTCCGTGTTCAAGGCGCTCAAGTCCTGCATCACCGCCGCCCTAGCCTGATCTTCAGTCAACGGCTGCGAAAGGCGTGGAAGCAAGGCGTAAAGCAGCAAGACCGCCGCCAGCAACGCCACCAAAACCAGATACTTTCTCATCAACAAACGCCGAAAGAAATAAACGCAACAACCCTTAAAGAAATTTTGCTTTCCGGGCTCAAGAGCAGGAAACCCACCCGAACGACTTTTCCCCTACCACTTCCAGGGAAACTTCAACGCCGCCGCCCGCACCCATTTGCCGGGTTATTAAAACCGTTTTGGACAATCCCAGCTTTGCCGTCTTGAAGAAAAACGACGAGCTGTTGGCGGAAAGCACGCCGCTCTCCACGACCGCGAAGCTTGCGCTCGAAACGCTGCTGCAGCCTGACTCCGAATGGAAAGAAACGCTTGCTCTAGAATCGTTCAAAACCGACGCTGCCTGCAGGTAATTCGCATACTTTGTGGAAAACGAAATGCAGAAGTCAGCCGTAAAGTCGCATCCTGCGGAATAAGCGGAGTCGAAAATCGCGTCGTTCAAAGTCGAGTTCAGGAAATCTCCTGCGTCTTCAAACCTCTCCGAAACGAGCCTCGCTTGCAACTGAGCATTTTGAAAGCCCGAGTTTTTCATCAGGAGGGCGGACGCGAAGAACACCAGGGAGAGCACAACCAGCGAAGCGAATACAGCCGATGCGAAACCCCGTTTCATTTTCAAGGGCTCACCACCGCGTTGAAAACCAAACTTTTACCCTCGGAATCCTGTCGCGTGAAACACCCCGGAGCAGAAGGCGAATCGCACAACTTCGGATAAGCGATAACGCTGCTTGAAACATTTATAGCAAAAGAGGAATTGAAGTGCGTCAAGCGCGCGAAATCTGTCGTAACCCCTTGCTTGTGGGTTAAAACCA
>JAZDIF010000031.1:0-4253 GCA_043805205.1 Microcaldota archaeon | reverse complement strand
GTCTTTAGGAAAAGCCCGACGTACGGGTTTCGGTAGAAGCTTGTCTTCTCGATTTTGAAATCCAACACCATCACGCTAATTCTACTAGAACGATTCCTTCCTTGTCTTTCGAAATCTTGACCTTCAGCTTGGCAAAGAGGTTTTTCCTGCCTCCCTTGGAAAGGAAGGTTGCAACCTTGTTGTCGATTTTAATCTTCTTTCCCTCGGTCTTCAAGTGTTTTGACGCGAAGTTCCTCACGACGCGCGCGTTGGACGAGAACCTCGCCCCGCGGCTTTTGTTTTGATTGTAACGCTTTATGGGGATGCAGTAGAGCCTCTCCAGGACAATCTCGCGCTTTTTCTCTTCCTTCGCCTTTTCGGCAACAGGCTTTTTCTTTCCTTTGCCCGCAGCCGGCTTTTCTTCCTTCTTTTTCTCTTCCGGCTTCGATTCTTCGGCTTGCTTAGCCTGTTCTTTCTTCAACTCTTCCGCAGCTTGCTTCAAAACGAATTTTTCCTCTTGCTTGGATTCCATTCAAACCAACCTCTCCAAAAACGTCATTCCTTGAAACCGGCTTTCTTCATCCTCTTGGAAACCTTGAGCTTCCTGTGTCTCCAGTGCCTCTGTATGGTGTTGCGGATCACTTTCCTCCCGCTTTTGGCAATCACGAAAACTGGCATTCTCCTGTTTTGCTTCAACGCTTTAGCCAAAACGATTTTCTTGTTCGCGCTCTTGTTTCTCGCCATGTTCAACACACACCCTTTTTGCAAATTCATTTTCTTTTAATCGTGATCGTCGGTTCTTTCTCCTCGGACTTCAGCCTTCCAATCAAGGCAATCAATTCTTTCTCCCCGAGCTTTCCGCGAACCTGCCCCTGCTGGTACGCGTAAGCGAGTAATTGCGCAAGTTGCAGGTAAAACTCCTTGTCCGCAAGGCGGATGTTCGAAATCCTTTCGAACGCCTTGTCGTCAAGCACTTTCCTCAAAAACTCGCGCAACTGGAGCTCTCTCTGCATTTCGGCAATCTGCCGTTTTCTCGCTTCCTGCGCTTCGTTATCGTCGGAATTCATTTTTCGCTAATCACGCTTCCCTGACGCTCTTGTCCAGAAGAGACTTTCCTTTCGACGTGATTACCCTGCCGGTTTTCTCTTTCTTAACCAAACCGGCTTTCTCCAACTGCTGCAACGCCAAGCGGATTGTTTTGCCTCCTGCCTTCCTGTGGTGGCTCCTGTGGACCGTATGTTGGGTCCTCCCACCGTACTTGTTCCTCAGGCTTTCAGTCCCTACGGGTCCGTTGCGGAACACTTGGTAGAGGACGGAAGCGCACCTTTCGTACCAAAAATCCTGTTTCAACGGAACCCTTTCCGCGTGGGAAGAGGTTTTAACCAAGCCGATCCACGCCGGGGGCTTGATTTCCGTTATTTTCTTCAATTCCGCAGCCGCTTTCTCGACTGCTTTTTGCCCGGACACGTCTAAAACTGCCATTCAGTCACCATCCTATTATTGATGTTTTAAGCAAAACTTTTTTTGCGAAAAGCGCAGTTCGAACCAGGTTGACGGTTCTTTTTTTCAAGACAAAGCTTTTCCAGCCTTCCCTTTCTTGAAGGGAAACCTGCGCGTAAATCCACAGTTTGAGCAGATATATAATCTTATTCCCCTCTCCAGCCTGACTTTCAACGTATTTCCGGGAATGAATATCGTATTGCATTTTTTGCAGTAGGATTGGCTGCCCAAGCTAATCCTGTGGCGCATGGAAATCTTTCTGGCAAGTGAAACGTAGCGTTTTGCAAGAGACGGTTCTTTGGAGTAAACCTCCCGCGCCATCAGCAGTAGTTTCTCGCAGCGTTTTCGTGCGATTTCGTTAGCGTTCACTTTCTTCCAACCCTTTCCCTTTAGCGTGAGAGTGGGCCCACGGGGATTTGAACCCCGGACGTCCAGCTAACCCAGTCGCCCGAAGGCTTTGCAAGCTTCGGGCGTCGTATAAGACTGGCGTTGCAGCAGCTTTCTTTTTTCCAAGTTTTTTTCTTGGAGAGAAAAAAGCTTCTCTGAACCAGACTGAGCTATGGGCCCCTGTGGTTTTAATATTGCACGAGTTTTTATTTAGGTTTATGCCGCTGCACTTGAAGGACTACTTGAGCTTGGCTAATGCCGGATGCGGGTTTCTTGCGCTGGCCTTCGTTATTCCGTTTGGCTACTTGGCTTCGGTTGCTTTGGTCGTCCTGGCGGTTGTCTTCGATTTCTTGGATGGTTTGGCCGCAAGAAAGAAAGGGGTTCAGGACGAGTTCGGACGGCAGTTGGATTCTTTGGCAGACGCAGTGTCGTTCGGAGTCGTTCCGCCAGCCTTGCTGTTAATTTCAAAGTTCGGCTTTGCGTTTGAGTTCGTTGCCGAAGAAACGAGCTTTAAATTCTATGCTACGCTGTTGGGAGGGATTTTCTTCGTCAGTGCTGCAGTAATCCGCCTTGCGAAGTTCAACGTCCAGAAAGAAAAAGGCGTTTACTACGGGCTTCCTTCGCCTTTCGCGGCATTACTGTTTTTGGCTTTCGGATGGTTTAGTTTCGAGGTTGGCATTTTTGCTTTGTTCGCACTGGGCGTACTGATGCTTTATCCCCTAAATTTCAAGAAAGTTTTTTAGAAAACAAAACTTCGTACTGCGGTCCTTGCGGGGAGAGGGTGCTTTTCATCAAGAGAATTTCCTCCACGATCGTGCGCCCGAACTCCGCCTGCCCGTGTTTTTCCGCGAGGAGTTTTAATCCTTCGAGGTTTTTGGGCGCTTTAATCCTTGCGAGGGTGACGTGTCCCGTGAATTCGTCCCTGGAGTCCAGCGCTTTGGCGATTTTTTCCTGAAGCACGTCCAAGCCTTTCACTCCCGCCCAGAACACGCGGATGAACTGCGAATTTGGAAAAAAGCCGGTTCCTTCCACTTCAACCTCGGTCTTGGGCAGTTCGAGCCCTTCCAGCGTTTCCTTGGTTTTTTCCAATTGGCTTTCGTCTAGCTCTCCGAGGAAAACGAGCGTGCAGTGGAATTCCGAGGGGAAAGTCGCAACCAGCCCCAGTTGCTTGGCCTCGTTTTGCAATTCCTCTAGTTTGCCCTCCGCCTCAAGCCCAAGTTTGACTGCAATGAAGCTCCTTGCCATTTTTCCTTCCCGACAACCATTTCCGATTGTTTTTTTAATTCTTTTTCGGTTACTTTCTCATGCTCCAAAAGCCGTTTTTCGCCCTTGCGCTGGTTTTCCTAGTTTCCCCGTTTGTTCTAGCCTCCCAGCTTAACGTCTTGAGCCCGGTGGAGCAGACTATAGTGGCGAGCGATGAAGTTCTGGACTTGGGCGTCATAGGCCCCGGGCAGACTGTGGAACTCATTACTTCGAGGGCGAGCGGAGAGCTTGCGAAGAATGTTGAAACTCCGGGAGAGGCGTTGTGGGACCAGCTTTTGGTCGTGAGGGAAAGCCTGCCCGCAGGCTGGAGTGCGGATGATTCAAAGTTGTTCGAAAAGCCGTTTCACGCTTTCGTTACAGCAAGCCCGACCGCTTCGGACGGCGAGTATTCCTTCCAGTTGAAGACTACCGACCAGTACGAGGGTGCGGAGGAAAAGGTTTTCAACGCGAAAGTGCGGATTTCGAAGGACTTGCTGGAGCAGGAGGTTTCTCCTTCAATGGAGACTGTGGGCGTCGGTTTGCCGGCCGTTTTTCTCGTGAGGCTGAGGAACAGGAGTTCCGCCAGCGACGTTTTCGAACTGAGTGCTTCGGGAGTGCCTGGGGGCTGGAAGGAAACGAGGAAGGTGTTCGTAAAGTTCAACGACTCGGTTTCCGTGCCGTACGAAATCCTTCCGGGAGAACAGGGCAAGTTTGGGATTTCGCTTCTTTCCACCTCGCTATCCAGTTCCTTAATCAACGACAAGGATGACGTTACACTGGTTTCCGTTTCTTCGCTGGAGCAGGACTTCAAGGCTTTGAAAAACGGCTTGCTCTTGTTCCCGACTGTCGACCAGGTTGTCTACTCGGCATTGGCGGTAATTTCCCACCTTCTTTACCGCTGAGATTCTTTTCCCTTCCTCTGCTTTAAATTCGCCTGCATGCAAAATTTATTCTCGTTCTTTTTTTGACGGCAAGATGAGTGGTTGGTGTGGATAAGATGAGTGTTGCAGCGAAGGAAATTGCCTTGCAGCTCGAGGCTATCGGAAGCGCGGCTGAATTGGACAAGGTAAAACGTTTTGTTTCGGAAAAACACGGCTTGCCGCAAGTGGTTAAGAATTCGGAAATCCTGGAAGCGCTCGGCGCGG
>JAZDIF010000030.1:0-4010 GCA_043805205.1 Microcaldota archaeon | reverse complement strand
CGGGGTTTTCGAAGTGGGTGGGCCGGAGGCGGATACCGGTGTGACGGGAAGGAAGATAATCGTGGATACTTACGGCGGTTACGCGCGCCACGGAGGGGGTTGTTTCTCGGGAAAAGACCCTTCCAAAGTCGACCGCAGCGGCGCTTACGTAGCGCGGTATATCGCGAAGAACGTTGTTGCCGCCGGCTTGGCGGAAAAGTGCGAAGTGCAAATCGCTTACAGCATTGGAGTGGCGAAGCCCGTTTCCCTTTACGTTGATACGTTCGGCACCGGAAAGGTTGGCGATGAGAAGCTTGCTAGTGCAATAGAAAAAATCTTTCCCCTCAAGCCCGCGGAAATAATACGGCACCTGAACTTGCTGCGCCCGATTTACCGGAAAACCGCTTCGTACGGGCATTTCGGCAGGGAAGAGCCGGAGTTCACTTGGGAAAAGACGGACAAGGCTGAAGAGTTGAAGAAACTGTTTTAGTAGTGATATTAATGAAAATGCTCGGGGTAATCGGCGGAACTGGTTTTGAACGCTTTTTCACCGGAACTGAAACGGAGGTGGAAACGCAGTTCGGGCGGGCTACGCTAGTGTTGCGGGAGAAAGAGGGCCTTGCGTTCTTGTCACGCCACGATTTCAACCATTCCATTCCGTCCCACAAGATAAACAGCAAGGCGAACGTTCTTGCCTTCAAAAAACTCGGCGTGCGAAACATCGTAGCCATAAACTCGTGCGGGGTGCTTTCGAAATACCGGGTTGGAGACCTGGTTTTGCTGAAAGACTTTCTCGCTTTCCACATCACGCCGACGACTTTCTTCGACAAGCTCGATTCCCTCGACCAGCATGTTTTCATGAACCCGCCTTTTTCCGAAAGCTTGGGGAAAAAAATCGTTTCCTCCTCCCGCAAAGCCGGAGTGGAGTTGAAGCAGGGGGGCGTGGTGGCTTTCAACTACGGACCGAGGTTCGAAACGCCCGCGGAACTCAAGGCTTTCGCCAAGCTCGGCGCGAACTTGGTCGGAATGACCACGCCGCCTGAAGCGGTATTGTGCAGGGAAGCGGGTTTGGAGTACGCCTGCATAGCCGTGGCAAGCAACCTGGTGTTCGGAAAGGAAAAGTTTACTATCGAAGGGATGCTGCGCGCCTCCAAGTCGAAAAGCGAGGCGGTGAGAAAAATAGTTTTGGAGCTAGCTGCTGGCTTTGAACGTTGAAAGCATCACGCTGCACAACCTGGAACTTTCCAGGGACTTGATTTTGACGCTCGAAAAGCCCTAGTCTTATTAATCGAAGGAGATTGATTCAACTCGTGATTTTTGACTTCAACTCCGCCGTAGTGCTCTTGCAGTCTTACGGCTTGGCAGGCTTGTTCATCGTTCTATTCCTGTCCGCGTCACTCCTTCCATTTCCTTCGGAACCGGTTTTAATCCTGGCGTTGAAACTTTGGAGTGCCGAACAGATTTTCCTCGTTACGCTCATCGCTTCGACGCTTTCGGCTTCCATCAACTACATCGTCGGGTTGAAGGGAATACACGTTTTCCTAGTACAGCGCGACCCGAAGGGGGAAAAGAAAGCTGAAAAATGGTTTGAGAAATACGGGTGGCCAGTTCTTTTGGCAAGCCCGTGGATTCCGTTCATCGGAGACTTGATTCCCGTCGTCGCTGGAACGCTTGGAATGAACTGGAAAAAGTTTTTGGTAATCATACTCGCCGGCAGGGCGATAAAGACGATTGCCGTCCTGTGGTTCGGCAACGCGTTGTTCGCTTTCATAGGCGTCTGAAGCGCGCGTGTCGTGCGTCACTGCTTTTAAAAACAACCGTAAAGAAACCCCTCCAGAGTGCTATGTTTTTATTCCGAAAGAGCAGCATTAGATTGAAGTGGAAGCATGCGAATCGGCTTGTTTGTTTTCGGAGTAGTTTTCGTTTCCCTGTTTTTAGCCAATTCAGCATACGCTTTTTCTTTTGACGACGTTTTCTCGTGGTTGTCAGACACTTTCGGGGAAATTACCGGTTATGTAACTTATGAAGGCGAGTCCACCGCCACTCCGACGCCTGAACCCACTGCAAGCGCGAGTCAAGAGTCCACTGTCACGCCTGAAATCGCTCAGCCCCCAACCCCAACAGCTGAACCATCCCCAACAGTTACTTCTTCCCCCATTCCTTCAATCGCCATTATCAGTGACAAAGTGACATGCCTTTTTACCGGTTCTAATTCCGTCCAAGAGTGTATTTCTAGCTCCAATTCGATGGACGGAATGGTATTGCGTTCGTTTTCGTGTTTAGGCGTGGGAAGTTGCACTGTCGACGTTGCCGGTTGGCATAACGCGCAACTCACGTGGAAGAGTACTTGCGGCGGTTATGCTTACACGGTGATTGACGAGAAGTTCGATTACGCCGAGTTTAATTGCGCGCCATCAGCAGCCATTCCAATAGGGCAACCCGCTATTGCAACTCCAGCCGCAGCAAGCCCTTCTTACGTCCCTCATGTCGTTAAAGAGCAAGTAAAATGCCTTTTCGTGAATTCAGCATCGCCCCAAAAATGCTATACCGCCGGCGGGCCTTGGTTCGCTTGCTCCGGCACGGGCAGTTGCACTGCAGACGTTTCCGGAGAAATGGGAACGAAAATAGCATGGACGAGTTCCTGCGGAGGAAACGCATATACTGTAATTGACGAGAGAGGCGAGTACGCCGAGTTTACTTGCGCGCAGCCTGTGGCTATTCCAGCACAGCAGGAAACCGCCGTTGCAGTATCCCCGCTTCCAACCACTACGTCCATATTAGAGCAAGAACGGATAGTCAAAGAACAAGTGTCGTGCATTTTTTGGAATTCGAATGTTCTCAAAGAACCGCACACTTCCTCGGAAAAATGCTTTACCGGAGACGGGAGGTTCAGCTGCTTTTGGGACGGACAGGTGAATGAAGAGAAAATTAACGGACAACCCGTGAGATACCCTGTTTGCGTTGCGGGCGTTTGGGGGAAAATCGGGGAAAAACTCGAGTGGAAGAGTTCTTGCGGAGGTCTCGCTTACACCGTACTCGACGGGAAAGAAGAGAAAGCGGAATTCAAATGCACTTCCAATGACGCAGTGACACCCGCGCAAGTCAAGGAAAAAGGATTCAGCCGAGCGTCTTGGGCGTGTTACGACGGCACTGTTGAAACTCCAAACGTGGGCGTGTCTGCCGGATGCTGGTCTTACGAAAAGTGGACGGCGCACGCAAACGAACAGTGTAAAAGCCATTGCAGAGATTACGCAGATGCGGGGGTTACGAAGTGCGGCGTGCATTCCCTGAGCGTTATAGCGGAATGCTATCCCTATCTTGCGAGGCAAGACGTTTTGGTTCCTCAAGCAGAAGCAGCGCAGGTTAAACCTTCGGAAGAAGCGAAGAGAATAGCCATGCCGCCAAACGCGAAGAAGGGCGATGTCATTTTGGTTTACTTTTATGCCGACACTTGCAGTTTCTGCGCCGGAATGAGCGAAAGGCTGGTCACGGTTTCAAAACAATTGAACGTTCAAGTAATAAAGTCGGACGTCGCCCAAGACCCGGCGTTGTCGAAAGGGTACGGCATAACCTCGCTTCCAACAATAGTTCTCCTGATTTACGATCCCACCGCCGGAATAGTCGAGTACAAAAAGGAGGGGAACGCCGGCGTCATCGAAACAATCGAGTGGGTTAACGCCATCAGGACGAAGTATGCCGGCGGGCAGGCGTTTCCTGAGAACACGCTTGAAAACAAGCCGGTTGAAGTCAAACCCCTTCTGATTTGCAAAGACTCTTGCCCCTCCACCGAGGACGGAAAGTGCTATCCGTTCGGCTACAGGTTGAAAGGGAAATTCTGTTCCGGCGTCAAAGGCGCGTTTGAAGAACAAACGGGCGGGGGTTCGCCGTGCGAAAACAATTTCGAGTGTTCCACGAACGTTTGCGTCAACAGCAAATGCGTCAGCCCCACGCTGATTGAAAAGATTATCGAGTGGTTCCAGCGCCTGTTCGGATCCGGTTGAAAGCAAAAATCGTTTTTTCTTAGTTCCTCT
>JAZDIF010000029.1:0-3570 GCA_043805205.1 Microcaldota archaeon | reverse complement strand
TTTTTCTTTGCTTTTTGGGTGGTTGAAGTGAAAGCTTACCGAAAGGCGTATAGTTTCGACGACATGTTGCTCGTTCCCGGCTATTCCGAAGTCCTGCCTTCGCAAGTTGATTTGTCGACGCGATTGACGAAGAAAATAACTTTGAAACTCCCATTCTTGAGCGCGCCCATGGACACGGTGACGGAAAAAACCATGGCTATTGCTTTAGCCGAGGAAGGGGCGTTGGGCGTGATTCACAAGAACATGCCTATTGAAGACCAGGCGAGGCAAGTTGCCGAAGTAAAAAGCAGGAAACTGCTTGTTGGCGCGTCGGTCGGGGTGAATGACGACAAGCGGGTTGACGCTCTTTTGGAAGCAAAGTGCGACTTGATTGTCGTGGATTCAGCCCACGGACACAGCAGGAACGTTTTGCAGGCAGTGAAGAGAGCAAAAGGAGTTGGGGCGCAGGTTTGCGGAGGGAACGTCGTAACTAAAGAGGGCGCCAGGGCGCTGGTCAAGGCGGGCGCGGACTGCGTGAAGATAGGCGTCGGGCCTGGGAGCATTTGCACTACGAGAATCGTTACCGGAGTGGGCTTTCCGCAGTTGAGCGCGGTTTTCGAAACAGTAGGCTGCGGGGTGCCTGTTATTGCGGATGGCGGGGTGAAGTACGCTGGGGATGCGGCAAAGGCGTTGGCTGCAGGCGCGAGCGCAATAATGGCGGGAGGCTTGTTCTCCGGAACGGACGAAGCGCCGGGGGAATTAATGCTTATGGACGGCAAGAAGTTCAAGTCTTACAGGGGGATGGGTTCCATCGCCGCGATGAAGAGAGGCTCTTCCTCGCGTTACAACCAGGAGGATTTGGACGAGGGAAAGCTCGTAGCGCAAGGCGTGGAAGGCTTGGTGGAGTACAAAGGACCGGTGAAGAGGGTTTTGATGCAGCTGGCCGGCGGAGTGCGAAGCGGAATGGGTTTCGTAGGGGCGAAGAACCTGAAGGAACTGCGCAAGAAAGCGGAGTTCGTGGAAATCACTTGGGCGGGAGTGAAGGAAAGCCACCCGCATTCCTTGAAAGCGTTCAAGTCGGAAGAAAACTACCGCGGTTGAATTAATTAACGTCTTTCCGCAAAATACTATTTCTACGCTAACGGCGAGTTTTTGGACCGTTCGGGTGTTTTGGAAATGCTTCGCCAGCCGATAGTAACTGTTTTGGGTCACGTAGACCACGGCAAGACTAGTCTTCTTGACGCTATTCGTAACACTAAAGTACAGTCTAGAGAAGCAGGTCAAATTACGCAGAGCGTGGGTGCAAGCGAAGTTCCAATAGGCATTGTAAAAGAACTATGCGGATCCATGCTCGAACGCATGAAAACCGAGTTTACGATTCCAGGGCTTTTGTTCATCGACACGCCCGGGCACGAAGCGTTTACGAACTTGCGCAAGCGCGGAGGGAGCGTGGCGGACATTGCTATTTTGGTCATCGACGTTACGAAGGGAGTGGAAGAGCAGACGGTCGAAGCGATAGAGATTCTGAAGGAATACAAAACTCCGTTCGTCATTGCTTTGAACAAAGTCGACGCTTTGAGCAGGTGGATTGCAAAGGAAAACACTTGCATCAGCGTTTCCTTCGCCATACAACGCCAGGATGTCTTGAACGAACTGGACGAAAGGATTTACAAGCTCATAGGAAGGCTGTACGAATTCGGCTTTCAAGCCGAGAGGTTCGACCGCGTTTCCGATTTCACGAAACAGATTTTGATTATCCCGTGCAGCGCGAAAACGCGAGAGGGGTTGGCTGAATTGCTCATGTACGTCGCCGGGCTCGCGCAACGGTTTTTGAAAGAGCGCTTGGAATTGCACGGGGGGATTGCTGGAAAGGGAAGCATTCTCGAAGTGAGGGAAGAGCAAGGGCTGGGAAAGACGCTAGACGTGATTTTGTACGACGGGAGCATAGAACAAGGGAGCGAAGTGGTTTTCGCAACTGACGAAGGGCCGGTTGTTTCGAAAGTCAAGGCTTTGCTCAAGCCCAAGCCGTTGGATGAAATGCGAGACCCGAGGGAGAAGTTCAATTCCGTAAGGCAGGTTACTGCTGCGAGCGGGGTGAAAATCGCTTGCGATTACGCCGAGAAAGCGATAGCCGGTTCGAGCTTGCTTGTAGTCGGAGAGGCTGAAAGCGTTGAGAAAGCGCAGAACGAAATCCGCCTGGAGTTGAACGAAATCGTAATGGAAAGCGAGGAGGAAGGCGTAATCCTAAGGGCGGACGCGCTGGGGAGCCTCGAGGCGATAACGAGGCTTTTCACTGCGGAAAAAATTCCGGTGAAAAGCGCGAGCATCGGGAACGTTTTCAGGAAGCACGTTTTGCAGGCTAACGCCGTGGGGGAAAACGACAAGTTTTTGGGGGTTGTTTTCGCTTTCAACGTGGAGGTTGACGGCATCGCGAAGGAAGAAGCTCGTTCTTCAGGCGTGAAGGTTTTCGAAGAAAAGATCATTTACAACTTGATCGAAGGTTACAAGAAATGGAAGAGCGAATTGGAAGCTGCGGACAGGAAAGAAGCTTTCGCAAAAGTGTGCTTTCCGGCGAAGGTTCTCGTCATGCCCGACTGCTGTTTCAGGGTCTCCAACCCCGCCGTTTTCGGAGTGGAAGTGTTGGAGGGAAGGATTCGCAAGAACCAGTCGTTTTTGAACGAGAGCGGAAAGGCGGTCGGGACAATCCGCGCGATCCAGCACGAGAAGGAAGAGATTGAAGAAGCGAGGAAGGGACAGCAAGTGGCGATTTCCATGCCGGAGCCATTTTTCGGCAGGCAAGTGAAGGAGAAAGACGTTTTGATTGCAGACTGTTCCAAGGAAGACATCAAGCTTTTGGAGTCTAAATACTCCGCCTCGCTTGGCGAGGGGGAGAAAGAATTGCTGAAGGAAATAAAGAAGCTCAAGGGATATTCAGCGTATTTCTTGTAAATCTCCTCGAGAACGCCTAAGGGAAGCGCGGGAATATTCAATCGTTTTTTGAAAACAATTAAAAAGTAGGCGAGGAACATTATTTTCTCCTGTTTTTTAGGAAAGACGAAGGTGGTGTTTAAAGTGAAAATCGTTTTCAGCGAAGGTAAAAACAGCTTCCAGAAGGAATACGAGGGAAAGGCTCTCGTCGGAAAGAAAATCGGCGACGAGTTCGAGGGAGGCATAATCGGGCTAGACGGCTATAAGTTGAAGATTACGGGCGGAAGCTCCAAGGAAGGATTTCCAATGCACCCTTCAATCTCCGGGCAGAGGAGGCTGAAAGTAGTCCTTGGAAGGGGCATCGGGGCGAGGGGCTTGCCCAAGGGAAAGAAAGTCAAGAAAACCATCGTCGGAAACACCGTTTCCGAAATCACTTCCCAGTTGAACGCTGCAGTTACGGCCAAGGGAAGCAAGAGCCTGGCTGAATTGGGATTCACTCCCAAGCCGAAGGAAAAGAAAGCCGAGGAGAAGAAGGAAAAAGCAAAGCCGAAAGCCAAGCCGAAGAAAAAGTAAGTTCAGCGCAGTTGCCTTGCCACGTCCTTCTGGGCGTGGGAAGCGATGACTATTCCAGCGCCGAGTTCCATTCCCGCCCACACTGTTTTC
>JAZDIF010000028.1:0-2190 GCA_043805205.1 Microcaldota archaeon | reverse complement strand
CACTTTTGCAGGCGGGGCCATTGCGTTCTACTTGGCAGGGTTATTCCTCTGAAAGGGTTTTCAAAAACGCGAGGAAATTGCCGCCGATGTCCGGCAGTTTTTTGGAAAGAAACTCCTCTGGAGTAAACCACCCTACTCCCTCGATGTCCTCCTGCACTGCATCCTGGAAAGCGTGCGTCAAATCGCCAATGGAATTTTCAACCTCGCATTCGAAAGCCTTCGCTTCAACCTTCTCGCCGTTTCCCATGGTGAACTGGAACTCCCCCAAAAACCGTCCCACTTTCACTTTCAATCCCGTTTCCTCCCAAACTTCCCTCTTCAAACCTTCTTCCTCGCTTTCCCTGGGGTTGAGCCTGCCTCCGGGAATACCGTAGTAAGAAAAGTTCCTGGACCTGCTTTTTTCTTTGATGAACAGGATTCTTCCCTCCGAATTCCTGATTACGGCTTTGACCGCTTTCCAGACTTTCAACTTATCCTGCCTCTTAAAGCGCCGGGAATGGGATTTGAACCCATATAGGGCGAAGCCCAACTAGTTTACGCGTTTCTTTTCCACAGGGTTTTCTTTCCCTTAAAGAAAAGCCTTTCGAGACTAGCGCCATACCAGATTCGGCCATCCCGGCTCCAACAAACAATATTTTTAATGAGCGTTATTAATTGCTTGTGTGGTGTTGAAAAAAATGACGGTAAAACTCATCGACCCGTGGGGAAGCGGGCTTTTGGAAGACTACGAGAAGATAGTGAAAGACTTCGGGCTCGAAGTCTTCAACCCGAAGGGTTTTCCGGAGCCGAACAGAATAATGCGGAGGGGAGTGGTTTTCGCAGGGAGGGACTTGGCTAGGCTTGCCGACGCCATCCATGGGAAGAAAAAATTCTACGCGTTGAGCGGGATTATGCCTACGGCTGAGAGGATTCACTTCGGAAACAAGATGGTTATTGAAAACCTCGCTTACTTCCAAAAGCACGGTGCGAAGACGATAGTGGCGATAGCCGATTTGGAAGCCGCTGCAGTAAGGGGAGTTTCCCTGGCAGAAGCGAGGAAACGCGCTTTGGAATTTCACATTCCCGCGTACATCGCACTAGGGCTTAACCCGAAGAAAACGCTGTTTTACTTCCAGAGCGAAAACCGCGACGTAACGAGAGTTGCTTTCGAAGCCGCGCAGAAAATCACTTTCAACGAATTCCGCGCGACTTACGGCTCCACCGAACCATCGAGAATAATGAGCGCGCTCACGCAAATCGGCGACATCCTCTTTCCGCAACTGGAAGAAAGAATGCCGGGAATAATTCCCGTGGGCATAGACCAAGAGCCGCACATACGCCTTACGCGCGATTTCGTCTCCCGCTCCCGAAGCACGTTCAAGTTCACCCAAATTTCCTCGCTCTACCACAAATATACCCCATCATTGGACGGAGAATTGAAAATGAGTAAATCCAAGCCGGAAAGTTGCATTGAACTTCCGGAAGACCCGAAGAGCGCCTGCGCAAAAATAAAACGGGCTTTGACTGGCGGGAGGGACACGCTTGAAGAACACAGGCGGCTGGGAGCTGTTATAGAGAAGGATATGGTTTTCGAACTGCTCAAGCAACACCTGATAGAAGACGACAAGGAACTCCAGGAGATTTACGATGAGTACAAGGGCGGAAAGATGACTAGCGGAGAGTTGAAGGAAATCGCCTGCGAGAAAACAACTCTTTTCATGAAAAGCCTGCAGGAAGGGATTGAAGACGCGCGCAAGCTCGTCAAGGCGAAAGAATTGAACTTTCTGGACTGAGGTTGGAGCGGATGCTTGCTGTCGAAGTAACCCTCTTGATTTTCGGGCTTACGATTTTCCTCGGTTTTTTCGCTTCGGTGTTTTTCGAGCGGACTAGGATTCCGGACGTTTTGTTCCTGCTTTTGTTCGGGGTTTTGCTCGGGCCTATCCTGGCAATAGTAAACCCGAACGACTTCATCCCCCTCGCTTCAACCATCGGAACCCTCGCTTTGATAGTAGTTTTGTTCGACGGCGGGCTGCATTTCGACATTAAAACCATCTTATACCAGCTTCCGAACGCCGCGTTGTTTTCAACGGTCGTGTTCATTCGCGGCGCCGTGTTAGGCGGGGGCGGGCGGCCTTTTGTTTTAGGGTGGCCGTTCCTGCATGCGCGCAACCTCGGGCTACTTGCCGGGGGACCGGGCGCGAACGAAGTCCT
>JAZDIF010000027.1:0-5049 GCA_043805205.1 Microcaldota archaeon | reverse complement strand
CTCTTCCTGCTTTTTTCTATTTGTTGTTTGAGGATTTCGGTGACTTCGTCAGGGTTTGTCATGCCTTCGAAAGTTATTTCTGGAAACGGCTGTCCTCCAGTGCCTGCCGTTTGGATTCCCACCGTGGTAATGGCTAACACTTGGTCTATCACGTCTTGCGTGTTAGGCATGTTGGTGATTTTGAAGAAAGGCACTATGCTTTGCTTTTTCAGGAGGATGCCGCCCTTGAAGTAAACGTTCTTGTCGGTTATCTCATACTCGTACGTCTTCCTGAGCCAGGTGTTCCAAAAGAACGAGAGTATGAATGCTCCGGCTATTGCTATGAAAAACGCCGTCAGGTTTTTGAAAATTACTAAAAACATGGCGAACAGTATGACCGCAAGGATGCTCCACCCCAATCCTTTTAGCAGAGTCCACTTCCAGACTATTTTCGGGTCGGGTTTGCCTTTCCAGAGGCTTTTTTCTCCTTCCATTTTGCTTTCACAAATGCATTAGACCCTTTGCTTCATGAACCTGCGGAGGATTTTCACCGCGGCTTTAATGCTCTTGGCGATTTGCGCTTCGCTCTTCGCTCCGCTGCAAATCACTTTCCCGTTCTTGAAGAGCAGGAGCGTGGTGCCGATTTCCTTCAAGCGCATTATCGCGCCGGGAAACTGTTCCGGCTCGTATTCCACGTTGTCGACTTCCATAGCGATGTTGAACAAGTCCAGGTCAACGTTAAGGTTGGCGCTGGCGACGATGTTCTCGACTTTGAAGCCCTCGTCTATCTTTATCCTCTTTCCTCTCGCTTTCGGAGGAGTTTTTTTCTTTGCCACGATACATCCCCCCGTTTTTTGCGTTTCCAGCAACAAACGAGCCTTGCTTTAAAAATCCTTTAAAAGGTTTTCTTCGGGGCGGTTTAAAAACATTTATATTTTCGAGAGAGCAAAAGGGTTTTGGTCGAGTGGGGGGGCGGTAGCTTCCTTATAGGTTTGTTTAGCAGTTGCTTTCCACAAGGCTTGTTTTGCGGGTCATGGTTTGGCTTGCGTTAAGTGTTTTTCGGAGGTTGGTTTTCTTGAAGAGGTCTCACGGCGGTTTCTCGAAGGAAAGCCGGGTTTTGAAGTCGGAGAAGACGCCCGTTTCAAGGCGGTTGGCGTCTTTTCAAATCGGAAGCGTGGTGAGGTTGGTTTTCAACCCTTCTTTCTTGCAGGGAAGGCCGAACGCGCTGCGTTTCAACAACAAGGCTGGCGTGGTTGTTGGAAAGCAGGGCGGTTCGTTCGTGATGGAGTTTGCCGACGGCGGGAAGAAAAAGAAGCTCGTCGTGGCTAACGTTCATTTGAAGAAAGCTTGAACAAAGAAGGGGTGCGTTTGCGAATGAAAGTGGTTTCTCAAAAGCCGGTGTTGTTTCCGGAAGCGTTGGAGTTGCTCGAGGAGAGGAAGAAAGGCGGGGAGTTGGGTTACGAGCAGCAGAACACGCTGCAGTACTTGCAGTCTTTCTCTTCCCTTTCAGCCAAGCAAGCTAGGGCGTTGTTCAAAGAGCTGGTGGAAGCGGGCTTGACAGAAAAGCAGGCGGCTTTGGTTTGCAACCTATTGCCGAAGCGGGAGGATTTGCTTAAGGCGGTTTTGACCGCCGACAAGAGCGACGTTTCTGATGAGCGAGTGAAAGAAGTGTTGAAGATTGTCAAGAAGTACTGAATTTCTGGAAAACGGTGGGTTTGGTGTTCGGGAAAGAGGATTTCGCTATAGTTCTCGACTTCCTGCCTCACGGCAAGGCGGGGGAAGCGAAGCAAGAGCCTATAGTCCAGTGTATGGGCGAGTCGTTCTTCACTCTTTTGGAGTGCGTGACGAAAGCAGGCGTGCAGGTTGAACTGGAAGAACGCGTGTATATAGGCCGCGAGCAGAGGGAGAAGATAGACCACATTCGCGGCAGGGTTTTGTTCAACGACTTGACTTCCACGTCGCAGCGCCAGCTTGATTCGACCGTGAGGAGCGTGGTGAAAAACCGCGAGAAGGAGTTCGTCGATTTCACGAACAGGGCTGGTGCGATCAACATCCGCTCGCACACTCTCGAGCTTTTGCCTTCAGTGGGGAAAAAGCACTTGAAGGACATTCTTGACGAGCGTTCGAAAAAGCCGTTCGAGTCTTTTGAAGACATTCAAAAGCGCGTTGCACACTTGGGCAGCCCTTCGGAAATATTCGTGCAGAGGATCCTCGCGGAATTGCAGGGAGGGGAGAAGTACTTTTTGTTCGTTAAAATGCCTCCGCGTGAAGACCGGCGTTGGTGAACGTGCTCTCCCGCAAGAAGTTTGAAAACGATTTTCAAGACAGCGGGCAGCACAGGCTAAAGAAGGGTTTGAGCCAGGTTTTTCTTTTGGACCGGGAGGCGATTGAAAAAATCGCTTCCTCGATTTCCATTCGCGGCAAGACGGTGTTGGAAATAGGCGCGGGAGAGGGAATCCTGACGAGGGCGTTGGCTGAAAAAACAGGCCCCAAAGGCAGGGTTGTCGCGCTGGAGATAGACTCTTCACTGGCCCCGAAACTCAAGGAGAGGTTGAAAGGCTTGAAGAACGTGGAAGTGAACTTTGCGGACGCGCTGGACTTCGACTTTTCCGGCTTCAAGATTATTTTCGGCAACCTGCCTTACCACCTGTCTTCCAAACTCTTGTTCAAAATCCTGCACGGAAATTTTTCTACCGCAGTATTGTGTTTGCAGAAGGAATTCGCGTACAGGCTTTTGGCAAAGCCGGGGGAGAGGGAATACTCGCGGTTGAGCGTCATGTCGCAGAATTCGGCGGACGTGAAGATGCTGTTTGAAATACCGCGTTTTTCGTTTGTTCCCATGCCCGACGTGGATTCGGCCGTAGTCTTGCTGGAGTCTAACAAAAAATTTTCTTTGAACCACAACTTGGTTTCCGCCTTGTTCCAGCACAAGAACCAGTCGGTCAGAAAGTCGTTCCTGCACTCGCGCGGGCAGTTCGGACTGGGAAAGGAGGAAGCTTCGGAACTTTGCAAGATCATCCCTTTTTCTTCCACTAGGGTGAAGAACCTGGGGTTGGAGGAGTTGAGTGGGATTTCGGAGTGGTTCGAGCGGCTCAAACTATTATGCTGAGTGTTGTCGAAAGGGTTTTTTCCAAGTCTTTTTCTTTCACGGTAATGATTACAGTTTGCTGGCTGGCGTTCTGCGCTGAAATGCTGTACGTAGTGTTGAACGTCTTGATTTCCCCGGCCTTGAGTGAACTCGGGCAGGATGAAATCGTGACAATTGTCTTGTCGGAACTGCAGGAAATGCTAGTTAGTTCGAGAGGACCGGTGTTGGAAACCGCGTAGTTTCTGACTGTAGTGTTGCTTTGGCTTTTGTTCATTACCAAAGACCCGTCACCCGGCGTGAACGACCAGCTTTTAGTGTAGTCGGAGTTGGTGTCGATGACGACCGTCGTGGCGCAGGAAACGATTCCCACCTGGGCGCTTGCAGTCTCGGTTTTCCTGCTTAACACGTACGGATACTCGCACTTCGCAAAGTGAACATCGCCCGTGTTTTCCGCAATTTTTCCCGCGCTGTTTGCAGTGCATTTTACGGTGACGTTCCCGGCTTCGGGCATGTTGACTAAGCGCACTGCGGCGGTCGCCTCGAATGGTCCGGGCGCGTCGTTGGGGTTGATCGTAATCATGCATTCGGGCTTGGCGGTTGCAGTTGGAGTTGAAGTTGCAGTAGGGCTGGGCAAAGGCGTTGGAGTGGACGTTTCGGTCGGCGAGGGCGTTTGAGTGGCGTTTTCAGTCGGGCTTGCAGTAGCGGATGGGGTTAGCGTGACTGTTGTTTGGGGAGTCGGTTGTGGCGCGGTTTCTTGGAATAAGCACCCGCTTACTGCTACTGCCAGGAAAAGAACTACGGCCAGGACGTTTGCTATCCGGCCGAAACAAAGATTATTTTTGAGCAACTGGTAGCACCTGCCGTAACGCTAATCTTGTAACTCCTTGAGGAAGATGGCGAGTAAATGCAAGCTCTCCTGGCGAACACGCTTTTTGCCCTAGTAATTCCAACGTCGATAGCCGCCTCTCCGTCATCGCATTTTATCGACGCGGTAACGACAGATTCAGGCAAGTCTGCGAACGGTATTAAGAGTTGCACGGTGGCAGGACTGGCGAACGTAGCAGTTCCAGGAGTGAGAATCTCGCAGGATCCTGCCGCAGTGGGCGTGGGGCTGGGTGTTGCGGAAGGCGTTGCGGTGGCGCTGGGGGTGGTTCTGATCGTCGGGCTGGGCTGCAAGAGCGGGCCCGTAACCAAACCGGTCGCTGTAGCTTGGATGGTTGGCAAGCCGGACAAATCCAGTTGTTTTTCCTGCAGACAGCCGGCTAGAAAAACGAGCGAGAAAGCGAGAACTGCAAAAAACAGCTTTTTCACGATTTTGTTTACAACGCAGAACTTTAAAATCTTTTAGTGTGGAGGGGCTTTTTTGAATTCAGCTGGTAAAGAAAACGCTCTTCCCGTCTTCGGTTTCCGCCTTCAACTCGACGGGTTTCGTCAATTCCTTCCCGGCGAAAGAGTGTTCGATGCTTATTTCCTGGCCTTGGGCGAGTTTTTCGAACTTCCATTCGAGCAGATCGCCCGTAACAGTTTCTTTAACCAGCGGCTTGATGGAATGGCTGGACGCGGATTTTTCAGGAACTATCTCTAGCACTCTCAATTTTTGCAAGTTCCTCCACCTGTTTTTAATCCTTATTTTCACTTTGCCGCTAGAAACGCTTCTGGTGATTCTTACGCTTTTGTAGAAGAACTTGTACCACAATGCGGCGGCAAGGAGTAGCAGCAGCAACAGCGCTCCCAAAACCGGGTTGATGCCGCCAGTTATCAATCCCGTTGTGCTTGAGGGTGCGCCGAGTATCGCTTGGGTTGGCGTCGGTTTCTTTGTTTTCACCACTTCGATTTCCTTAGTCTTGTTGCCGTACTGGATTTTCCACCTTCCTGTCTTGTCGAAAAAGAATTTTACTATCCCTTCGTTCAACTGCCTGTAAAACTCGTTGCCGTCGGGATCGAAAATCCGTATCCCCCCGCTGGCGGCGTTTCCGTTCACG
>JAZDIF010000026.1:0-14577 GCA_043805205.1 Microcaldota archaeon | reverse complement strand
GCCCCTGCTCTCGCTCCGGTCGCTTCGATGAAAGGCGCTTTTTTCTTGTCGGAGTTTTCCATAAGCAGTTTCGGTCCCATCATTTCGCCGAAAATCCTGCTTCTCCCCAGTTGCATTCCTATTGCGATGATTCCGCTCACGACGAACATGCCGATTAGCAAAGCTGCGGTAATCACGTCGCCCCACTGTTCCCTGCCGAAGGACAGGAGAAAGAAAGAAGAAAGAAAAAGAAAGAGGATTATGATGAGGTTGAAGTTGCTCGTCGGAGCCTTGAGCCTCGCCTGCTCTACTATCTTCTTTCCCTCGCCTGATTTCACAATGCGTATTTTCGGAACGTTCTCGTCTTCGGGGTTTGGATAAACAAGCACGTCTTTCAATTCCGTCGCTTCCATGAGTTCGCTCATCGCTTGGGCGAGCATGCTTTTTCCGGTTCCCGGAAGCCCGACTAGAAGAACGTTCCGTTTTTGCTTTGCAGCTTTCCTGATTATCTTTACGGCTTTTTCCTGCCCGATTACCCTGTCGACAAGCCGCTCCGGAGGCTTGACTTCGGCAGTGGTTTTCACCTTCAGCGTAGTCTTGAGCTTAGCCACTTTGAACCCACTCTTTCCTTCAATTACAATAGTCTTAACCTGTTTTGGGAATTTTAATGAAACGGTTGCTTCTTTTTAAAACTCCGTTCTCCTTAATTTAATCCGTCTTTAATCCCCAAAAGTGGTTTTCGGAAAATATGATGCGCTTGGTGGTTTTGGGAAGCGGGGGTAGCATGCCCACGCGTGAAACGCTACCGGCGGGTTTCGCTTTCAAGTGCGGGGGGACGTTCTTGTTCGACTGCCCGGAAGCCGCTCAAGTGCAGTTGTTGAAGTACGGCGTGGGCTTCGGCATCGATGCAATATTCCTTTCCCACTTGCACGCGGACCATTTTCTCGGAATATTCGGGCTGACGCAGACCATGGGCTTGCTCGGAAGGAAGGAGGAATTGAAAATATTCGGGCCTAAGGGAACCAGCGAGTTCTTCTCGAAAATTCTTTCCATGCCGCACTTGAAGACCGCTTTTCCTTTGAAAATCAAGGACGTTTCCTCTGGAGTGATTTTCAAGAACGCGTTGTTCGGCGTGAAGGCTTTTCCAGTAAAGCACGGCTGTCACGCCGTAGGCTATGCGATAGAAGAGCCGGCTGGAGTAAGTTTCGACGAGAGGAAGGCGAAGGGGCTGGGTTTGAAGGGAAGATTGTTTTCGGAGATCCGGCGCAAGAAGAAAATCAAGATAGGCGGCAAGATTGTCAAGCTTGAAGACGTGGCTTTCGAAAAGCCAGGAAGGAAGATCGTTTACACTGGCGATTCCATGCCCTGCCCTGCGATAGTGAAGAATGCGGCGGGGGCGGATTTGCTGATTCACGACTCGTGCTTCGCTTCTTCGGAGGAAGAAACGGCAAAGGAAAAATTCCACTCTACCGCAAGGCAGGCGGCGGAGTCCGCTGTCAAGGCAAAGGCGAGGAAGCTCTTGCTTTCGCACGTGAGCAACCGGTATGCCGACAGGAGCGGGATTTTGAAGGAAGCGAAGGAAGTTTTTCCGGAAAGCGTCCTGGCGAAGGAAGGGCTCGAGTTTTTTATTTGAACGCCCCCTTGTTTTTTCAATAAACGGGGGGAAGCGTGGTTTTTCAATGGTCGAAAAGGAAGTAGTCGCTCTTGGAGTAATCGTATTGTTGGTTTTCGCCGGGGTTTTCTACTTCGCGTCGCAAAAGCCGGCTGAAACGCTTATTGAAAACTCTCTGCTAGTAAAGTCCAAGGACCCGATTGAAGACGTGTCAAAACGCCTTTTGCTGGAGAGAATTCTCGTGGAGCAGAGGCTTTACGCGCAGAACGACACCAGGAATTCCTTCATCGCCATAATGTCTTCCGAGATAGCGAGGGCTTTGGCGCTGAGGGGAAAGAACGTCACGGTTTACGGCATAGTCGAGGGCGGAGGGGAGAACGTTTGTTTCGAAACGAACTGCACCGGCGCGAGCATCGTAGTGAAGAGCGGAACGTGCGATTGCGTGTTTTTTGAAGGGGAAAAGGTTTTCGTCGAGGGGAGTGAAAAGTTTTTGAACGAGCAGAGCGTGAGGGTTGGAAGGCTGTTCGGGTTTTCGGTTTTCAAGAAGGAAGAATGAGCTAATGTTGAAAGAAATAGAAAAAACCGTTTTGTCGAAAGCGCGGGAGGAGAAAAACGCCGTTGAAATAGCGAAGCAGGCGGGAGTTGAACTGTCTTCCGTAATGAGCGCGCTCGAGAGTTTGAAGGAAAAGGGTTTGGTTGAAGCGAGGGTCGAGGTGAAGAGCGTTTTCTCGCTGACTCACGACGGGCTGGAAGCCATCGGGAGGGGCTTGCCCGAGAGAAAGCTATGCAACGTTTTGGAGGAAAAAAAGCAGGCCGGAATGGCTAGAATAGGGATGCGCGAGTGCAGGGAAATGATTTCCGCAAGGCCTGCGGTACAGGGTGGCTTGCGGGAGGAAGAGTTTGTCATTGCACTAAAGTGGGGGAAGGAACTGGGGTTGGTTGCAATAGTGCAAGGTCAGCTCGAGCTTTCTTCAGTAAAGAAAACGCCCCACGAACTGCTTTTGGAGAAGGTGGGAAAGAAAATTTCGGAAAGCCAGTTGTCTTCTGAAGAAAAGGCGGTTTTGGTTGAGCTGGAGAGAAGAAAGCTTGTTGAACGTAAAATCGAAAAAACCGTTTTTGTGAAAGCCACGCCGGCAGGCGTGAGGGCTTTAGAGCAGGAGCCCGAGGGGGCGGTAACCCAATTAACGCCCCAGTTGTTGAAGACGGGCGGTTGGAAGGGAAAGCAATTCGTTGCTTATGATGTAAAAACGCTCGTTGCGCCTTTTGCCGCAGGAAAGAAGCATGCTTACAAGCAATTCTTGCTGGAAATAAAGCAAAAGCTCGTGGGAATGGGCTTCGTGGAAGCACATGGGCCGCTGGTGGAAATGGAGTTTTGGAACATGGATGCGTTGTTCATGGCGCAAGACCATCCGGCTAGGGAAATTCACGATGTTTTTCAGGTTGAAGACCCTGCGCGCGGCGAGATTCTCGACAAAAAGCTTTTGGAAAACGTGCGCAAGGCGCACGAAAAGGGGCTCGGCGGAAGCAAGGGATGGCGTTACAAGTGGGATCCGGAAGTAGCTTCTAGGCTCGTACTGCGTTCGCACACTACGCCGGTTTCCGCAAGGAATCTGGCCAAGGGCTTGAAGCCCCCGCAGAGGATTTTCTGCATAGGACGGGTATTCCGCCCGGATGAAATTGATTGGAAGCATTTCATAGAGTTCAACCAGTGCGAGGGAATAGTCGTGGACGAGAGCATGAGTTTTAGGGAGTTGCTGGGTTATTTGAAGGAATTCGCAATCGAGGTTTTCGGAGCGCAGGACGTGCGTTTCGTTCCCGATTACTTCCCGTTCACAGAACCGAGCGTGGAAATGCACGCGAAAATCCCCGGCAAAGGCTGGGCGGAGGTGGGCGGCGCGGGAATGTTCCGCCCGGAAATGCTTTCGGCTTTGGGAGTTGACGTTCCGGTTCTAGCGTGGGGCTTGGGCATAGACCGGCTTGCGATGATCAAGCTCGGGACCAAGGACATTCGCGATTTGTTTTCACAGGATTTGAAGCTGTTGAGGCATCAGTGAAATGGTAAACATTATCGTCAACAAGAAAGCGCTGCTCAAGCGGATTGGCGTGAGCGAAGAAAAGGCGCTGGACGCGTTGCCGCAAATCAAGGCCGGAATCGAGGCTGATGAATGCGGTGAGCTTACTCTTGAAATTAGGGCGGACAGGCCGGACTTGCTTTCGGTGCAAGGCGTTGCTCGCGCAGTGAAAGGGTTTTTGGGTGTTGAAAAGGGCTTGCCGGAATTGCGTTTGTTGAAAAGCCCTCACAAGGTTATCGTGGACAAGAGCGTTGAGAAAGTGCGCCCGGTCATCGTAACCGCATTGATCGAAGGCGTGAAGATCGATGAGCAGGGTTTCAAGGACTTGATTCAAACGCAGGAAAAACTCACTCTCACGCACGGAAGAAGGAGAAGGAAGGTTGCGATAGGAGTTCACGATGCTGCGCCGATAAAATTCCCGCTGGTTTACAAGGCCGTGCCTAAAAACTCGCCGGTGGAGTTCGTGCCTTTGTTGAAAACCGAGAAGATGACTCTTGCGAAAGTCATGCGGGAGCACGAGAAGGGATTGGAGTACGGCTTTACCCTCGAAGGGTTTTCGCACTATCCCGTGATTTTCGATTCCGACGATGATATAATTTCCTTCCCGCCGATCATAAACTCGGCAAAGACCGCAGTCACTGCGAAAACCACTTCGCTTTTCATAGACATTACCGGGACGGACTTCGAAGCTTGCAATTCGGCTTTGAACATCTTGTGCCAGGATTATGCGGATGAGGGGGCGAGGGTTTACTCCATTCGGACTGGCGGCAGGGTTACGCCGGAAATCACTCCGGAGAAAATGTCTTTCGACGCGAAGAAAGCTTCGCAGTTGATTGGCTTGGATTTGAACCAAAAGCAGATTGCCGATTGCTTGCAAAAGCAGAGGATCGGCGCAAAAGCCGTCGGAAAGGAAAAAGTGGAGGCTTTGATTCCCCGGTTCAGGACGGACTTCTTGCACTGGGCTGACTTGGTGGAGGAGATAGCAATAGGCTATGGCTACAACCGTTTCGAACCCAAGGCTCCCAGCGTTTTCACGATCGGAAGGATGAGCGAAGAAACGGCGACGGAAGAAAAACTGCGTGACTTGCTGGTCGGGGCCGGTTTCGTCGAGCAGTGGACTTACGTTTTGACTTCTTCAGCAAAGCACGCTGGCGATGTGGTGAAAATAAAGAACCCCGTGTCGAGCGATTACGACGCGCTTCGCTCCACGCTCTTGCTGTCTTTGTTCGAAACGCTTTCGAAGAACACGCACGAGCCTTACCCGCAGAAGGTTTTTGAAATCGGGGAAGTGGTTGTGAAGGATGCGAAGCATAGCTTGAGGACGGTTTCGCAAAAGCGGTTGGCTTGTGTTAGCGCGCATTCTACCGCTAATTTAAGCGAGATTTCGGGATTGGCGTTGCAGGCGGGAAAAGGATTGAACAAAAGCTTGGCGTTGAAGAAAACGGAAAACGCGCATTTCATTCCAGGGCGTTGCGTCGGATTGTGGTTTGCCGGGAAGGAAATCGGCGTTGCGGGAGAAGTTCATCCTTCGCTTTTGGAAAAACTGCAAGTGGAAGTCCCGGCAGTCGCGTTCGAGATAATAGTTTGATTTTGCTGTTCAAACGACGTCTAGGATTATCCTTTCGATTTCGATTATTTTCACCGTTTCGAGTTGCTCTAGCGCGAACGCGAGCTTTTCCTTGTTTTGCGAGTACAATTCGAAAAGCGGGTCTCCCGCCTCCACGTGCTCTCCCTTGGAAACCAGGAAAATCATTCCCGCCTTCTTGTCTTGAGGCGAACCCAACGCGCGGCAAACGCGCGAAATCGCGCGGTTGTCAATATGCTCCACCTTCCCTTCTTCCTGGCTTTTAACGACGAGCTTGAACTTTCCCGGAACCAAATCTTGCGGCTTGACGTTCGGGTTTCCCCCCTGCGCTTCAATAATCTGCCTGAATTTCGCCAAAGCTTTGCCAGAAGAGACTTGTTGTTTTGCAATCTTGTACCCTTCCTCTCTAGAAATTCCCTTGACCATGCTCAAAAGAATCCCGCTCATCAAACAGGATTTCTCGAGCAAAGCGTGGTTCGCCTGCCCGTCGAGCGTTTCCAAAACCGTCCTGGCTTCCAAAACCGGGCCGATGGTTTCAATCAACGGCTCGCTGCCGTCAGTAATAGTGCTTTCCACCTTCATTCCGAGGAGGCTTCCCAACGCGGAAAAGTCCTTGGCCAATTCCCTCGCCTTTTTCTCGTCGGAAATCTTGGCTCCCCTTCCCACGGGCAAGTCAATCAAAACGAATTTCGCTCCCTCCGCTTTCTTTTTCGCGAGAATGCTAGACAAAAGCAGGGGCTTGGGGTCCAGGCGGAGCGGATTGCGGATTTTAATGAGCTTGTCGTCGGCCGAAGCCATGTTCAACCCGCCGCCCCAAACGAGGCAGGCGTTTGTTTTCTTCACTGCCTTTTCCACCTTGTCCATCGGCAGCATTACGGGACAAAAAACTTCCATCACGTCCGCAGTGCCGGCGGCCGAGGAAATCGCGCGCGAGCAGGTTTTGGGGATGGTGATTCCGAGCGAAGCGATTATGGGGACGAGAATCATCGACACGCGGTCTCCGGCAACCCCTCCTATGCTGTGTTCTGAAACCACGTTCCTGCTTTTGAAGTAAAGCTGTTTTCCTGATGAAAAGATGGCTTTAGTGAGGCCCACCGTTTCATCAGTATTGAGCCCCTTGGTGTAAACTGCTACAATAAAAGCGGCGAGTTCGGCTTGGCTGAGCTTTTCGGCGGTCAAGTCGCTTATTATCGCGTTTATCTCCGCGTCGCTGAGAATCCCGCCGTCAAGTTTTTTCCTCACGTAGTCCAAGCTCGCCGGGCGTTGGGTCAAGCCGACGGTGATCTTATCGCCGTTCTTGGCTTTCAAAGCGCAGGCGACTTCGTTGAACAATCCTATCTCCCCGTGCTTGAGGGAGGTGGTGCAAACGTCGACTATCGCATTGACTTCCCTGCTCCGCAGTTTGACTTTAACGCGGTCGAGAATCCACACGTCCATCTGCTTGGCTTGAACTTCGTTCAAAACGATTTCGTTCTGCCCCTGCTCGATGTCGAGAATGACCGCCTTCAGTTCCATCGTTTCTACCCGCAAAACGCCTTAAAACAAATGGTTTTTATTCAACTGCGGGTAATAAATCCTTCGTTATCAAACTCCCCTTAGCTCGTAGCTTGGCTTGCGACGGGGGCATACCGTTTTTTAAATGATGGGCGGCATTTTTTGTTTGAAACGGGAAAAAAAACGTCTTTTTTAGAGAGTTGGTTTGGGAATGAACAAGAACGCTGATTTCGAGAGGATGTTCGGTTCAAAGTCTTCAGTGGAACTGGGCGGCGGAAAGCCGTTGTCGAAGGAAGACGAGGAGCTGTTGAAGTTTCTCGACCAAAGCGCTCCGAAAATCGCCGTTGTAGGCGCTGGCGGGAGCGGGAGCAATACGATAAACAGGCTTTCGGATTTGGGTGTGGAGGGCGCGAAGATAGTCGCCACGAACACTGACGCGCAGCACTTGATGATGGTGAAGGCGGAAAGGAAAATACTCATGGGAAAAATGAAAACCAAGGGCCGCGGGGCCGGGAGCAATCCGGAAGTTGGTGAAGCGGCCGCTTTGGAGACTAGGGATGAGTTCAAGAGTTTGCTCGAAGGTTTCGACTTGGTTTTCGTCACTTGCGGAATGGGCGGAGGGACTGGAACTGGTTCTGCTCATGTAATCGCCAGCACCGCCAAGGAAAATGGCGCTCTCGTTATAGCTGTTGTCACGCTTCCGTTCACTTCAGAGGGGACGAAGAGGATGAGGAACGCGCTCGTGGGGCTGGAAAAGCTCAAGAGAGTCGCGGACACGGTGATCGTAATTCCGAACGACAAGCTGTTGTACTTCGTTGCGGACCTTCCGTTAAACTCGGCTTTCAAGACTAGCGACATGGTCCTGGCGAATTCCGTAAAGGGGATTACGGAGTTGATTACGAAACCCGGTTTGGTGAACTTGGATTTTGCGGACGTGCGCACGATTTTGGAGAAAAGCGGGAGTGCGATGATAGGGTTGGGGGAAGTTTCGACTCCGGACCAGAGGAACAAAGTGGTTTTGGCGGCTGAGAAAGCATTGAGTTCTCCGTTGCTGGACTTGGACATTTCCAAGGCGGACAGGGTTTTGGTGAACATTACCGGCGGGAGCGACATGACTCTCGGAGAGGCGGAGGCTGCAGTCCAGGCGATCAGCGCGAAGGTTGCAAAGGAAGCGCATATTATTTGGGGCGCTGCGGTGGACCAGAACATGCAGAATGCGAGCGTGCGGGTTCTCGCCGTTTTGGCGGGTATTCCCGAGGATGTTGGCGGGGAGAAGGGAAGCGAAGAGCCTATTGACTTGGAGTTCATTTGAGCGTTTTCTGGTGGTTGTAAAATGGATTTTGGTGTTCAAGCGCCGGACGTGGGCGGAATCGGGGAGAAAATTTCCTCTTTCATAGAACAATCGCAGAGGGTAGTAAGCATCACTTACAAGCCCAGGGCGATGGAGTTCAGGCAGATGGCGTTCACCACTGCGATTGGAATGCTTTTGCTGGGCGTGGTGGGCTTCGTTATTACGATCGCATCCAACTTTTTGAGGCACGTTTGAAATGCTTTTCGCGTACAGGGTGACCGCAGGACAAGAAAGCATAGTCGCAGACTTGCTTTCAGAGAAAGCGAGGAAAATGAACGCCCCGGTCAATGCAATAATCGTCTCGCCGCGTTTGAAGGGCTATTTGATGGTTGAATGCTTAGACGAGGCGGCCGCAAGAAACTTGGTTGTAGGCGTTCCTCACGTTAAAGGCGTGCTGCAAAAGCCTGTCGGGATAGAAGAAATAAGGGAGTTGCTGGAAAGCAAGCTTGCGGAAGTAATTCTCCAAAGAGGACAATTGGTCGAGGTTACAAGCGGGCCGTTCAAGGGCGAGAAGGCGAAGATCGTGCGCATTGACGAGGCGAAGGAAGAAGTTACTGTTGAACTGGTTGAAGTGGCGGTTCCGATTCCCGTTACGATTAAGCTGGATACTATCAAGGTTTTGCAGCAGCAGGCTCAGTAGGCTTCAACCGCATGCTTTAGTGACGCTTCGCGGGTTTACGTTTTCTCCGTTGACTCTTGTTTCCCAGTGCAAGTGCGGGCCAGTAGCCGTTCCAGTGCTTCCGGCGTAGCCGACGACCTCGCCTTGTTTCACCGGTTGGCCGATTTTTGCCTTGAATGAACTCAAATGGCAGAACTTGCTCACCACGCGCTGTCCGTTGATGAAGCCCAAGTCTATTTCCAGCTTGTTTCCGCAACCGCCAGAGTATATTGCAGTAATGACCTTGCCGTTCGCTGGAGATACGAGTTCGCTTCCCTCTCCAGCTCCAATGTCCACTCCCCAGTGCATCATATTCTTGTGGTATATTGGGTGAACATGCTTTCCGTAGTCCCTCTTGCCTATCTGCCCTCCCACCACCGGGCAGATTATGCTGCTGCTTGAAGCGCCCTCAAAACCGCTGGGTTGTTCTGGTTGCACCGGCGGTTTTATCTCGGGAATCGAAGGGGGAGTTTTCGGGGGGATTATCGCGGGTTGCGGAGTGGGCTGCGTTACCCCCTCGCCTTCCCCGACTTGTCCTTCAGCCGCTTCTTCGGCACCGGGCGGAGTGTAATCTTCTCCCTTAGACTCGTAATAGCTTTTAACCAACTCTTCACTCACGGGCACTTCCTCATCAACCGTTTCCACGTCGGTTTTCTCTAAGTACTTGACGAATTCCGCCACGGACTCGTGCTTCACGAAAATGCGCATTGGAACTTGAATCGTTTGCGTGACGCTTTCAGTGAAAGCAGCGTAGAGAACGCCGTCGATGGTGTCGAAAGGAATTCTACCCGAATCCAATTCCCCGTTGACGTAAGCGTTGGCTTGAATCTCGTAACCGCCTTCGGTTTTTTTGGCTGAAACGGTGACGTAGGCGTCTATCTTTCCGCTTTTCCTCAAGAGCATTTGCCCGTAGTCAACGTCTGTCCTCAAGAAGTACGTTCTCTCGTCCCACGGCTTTATTTCGCTAACCCTGAAGATTATTTGCTGCGGGAGTTTTGGAAGCGAGAGTGAAGCGCCTTGGGCGCTTTCCGGCTGTTGAACTCCCGGTTGCGAGGGTTGTTCGGGCTGGAACGGCAATTGCGTTCCTGGTTTCGGAAGTTGCATGCTCTTTTGCCTGAGCCTTTCGGCAAGGGGCGCTTGCGGTGTTTTTGGGGTTAGAAAAGGAATTTCCGGAAACTGGATTCCGGGAGGAACGAACGGCGGCGGGCTTGAAGTAGCTTGAGCAGTTTCACTTGCGGAAGGGCTTGCCTCGGGCGAGGGGGTTGTAGATGGTGATGGTGTTTCCTTCTTCAAGCTTTCAATCTCGTCCGCATACTGGTTTAACGCCTGCGCGAGTTCTTCGGCGGTGTTCCCTTGCTTTACGGCCAGTATGATTCCTTCGCTGACTTTTTCTTCCAAAATCATTATTTCCTCTTGAGTCAGCCCTTGCGCTACATCCGCTATCCTGGACAAAGAGGGTTTTATCGTGCTCCAGTATTCGTCGCTCAAGTCCGGCGGGGTCAAAATGTGGAGCGGCTTGGGGGGAAGGGAAAACAAAGGAGTTGTTTTAACCGTGGTTTCACGAGAGAATAAGACTGACGGGTATAGCGTTATCGTGGAATAAACGGGAGGGCTTTCGAAAAAACGTTCTCCCACAACCTCGTCGACGTCGACCGGCGTTGCAGTCCCGTCCGGCGAGACGGTTTCGGCGGTTTCCTTGAACTGGACGTTGGAAGAAGGGATTGAGGAAGAAACGGCGTCTATGACGCCGAAGCTAACGGGTTTTTGCTCGTTGTTTTCAAAGTAAATCCTGTCCCCTTTCGCAAGAAACTGCCTGGTCACGGTAACGTTCTGGTTTTCAATCGAACGGTTTGCTTCAATGCCTTTCGGTTCTGAGGTTGGCGTGGTTTGGTAGTCCAACGACGGCTGGAGCACTGCAAGGAGAATGAGTATGGTTACGAAGACGAGGATGCCCGTCTTGTAGTCTGAAAGTTCCATAATTCGTAAGAAAGTGCGAGCAAATACTTTAAATAATCGTTTTTCGCAAGTTTTTCCTGCAGCTTCTTTTGAGGAACGCGTTGTTCAAAGGCTAGACTGAAATTTTTCCAAAAAAATTCGAAAGGTGGTTTTTGAAATGGCTAAGCAAACTATCGCTTCGCTCGTAGAAGGGGGAAAGGCTTCCGCAGCGCCTCCGTTGGGCCCGGTTTTGGGTCCCAGCGGGTTGCCCGTGCAGGAAGTTCTCGCCAAGATAAACGAGAAGACGAAGGACTTTGCGGGAATGCAGGTTCCGATCAAGATTATTTTCGAAAAGGGAAGCAAGGCTTTCGAGATTGAAATGGGCACGCCTCCGGCCAGCGCCCTCATCAAGAAAGAACTTGGCTTGAAAGAGCCGGTGAAGGAAGAGGCTGGCGTGAAGGGAAAGAAAACCATCGGCAACATTTCCGTTTCGCAAGTCGTGAAAGTGGCGAGGATGAAGCAGGACGCTACTCTAGCCAAATCCTTAAAACAGCAGGCGAAGGAAATCGCCGGAACGTGCTTGAGCCTTGGCGTGACCATAGAAGGCAAGAGCCCCAAGCAGTTCATCAAGGACGTTGACGCGGGAGCTTTCGACTCGCAGCTTGCCGGTTAGCCCGAGTTCGGCTGCCAAGGTTTTTATTGAACGGCGTGCGAATCAAAAGTATGGCCGGTTCCACGCCGCTTTTTTCACACCCTGCAGAAACGTTGGTTACGGAACACCTTCTTCTAAAAAAACACTCTGGCGAAGCGCGCTCTATTTTAGATTCGCTTGAAAAAAAGGGATTGAACGCCGGCTCTCTGGTAGGCCACATTGCAAGCGGCAGTTTGCACTTCGACTCGTGGCTGGAACACGGGGATATCGCGTCGAGAAAAGAGTTTCATGCCGAACTCAGACAGTTGGGCTTGTTAATCAAAATAGGGCATTCGAGGGCGTTAGACAACGGTTTTCGGGTGAATGAAGAAACCCGGCAGGAGTATTTTGCCGTGAGGAAGGCGCTTGTTGCAAAATTCAACAGGATTCTGTTTTCCTTGTACACTAAAGGGCACGAAGACGTTCCGCGTTCGGTTCAAGGGCACTTTCAAACGTTTGTTGAAAGGCTCGGGCACGACCGCGACGTTTTTCACTCCGTTTTGCTTCACCTGGGCGTGAAGCCGGACGAAGTTTTCCTAGGGGGGCACTCGCAGCTCGTAACGTCAATCCGTGAAGACGATCGCGGGCGGTTCGGAGCGCCTGCGTTCAAGCGGATTTTGCGTTCGTGGCACGAGTCGAACAGTAGTTTGCTGGACGGCGGCTATGCTAGGTTGGCTGACCGTCTGTTGAAATAGGCCGCACCTACCAATATTCTTTTAAACTCCCTTCTGCATTTTCTTTTTCTGCTCGTTTTCCCGTTTTACTGACCTTCGCGTCAGGAGGGGTTGCAAAGCACGTGCTTTGCCTTAGGAAAACGAAACAAGTGTTTAGTTTACTCCAGTGAAATTCAAAATGCCTTTCTTGAAGAAGAACGTTGATGCCGCGCTTGAGCAGGCGCTCTCTCAAAAGTCCGAGCGCAAGTTCACCCAGAGCATAGACTTGGCCGTCAATTTTAGGGATGTTGATTTCAAGAAAGCCGACCAGAGGCTTAACGTGGAGGTTTCGCTTCCGTTCGAGCCCAAGCCAGTTCAAGTCTGCGTCTTTGCGGACGGGCAGCTTGCACTGGATGCAAAGAAAGCGGGAGCGGACTTGACAATTTCTTCCGCGGAAATAGACGGGATTGCAAAGGACAGGAAAAAACAGAGGGAGTTGCTTGACAGCACTCTGCTCGCTGCCCCCCAGCTCATGGTGCCCATAGGAAAGGCGTTGGGCAAGATTCTGGGCGCGAAGGGCAAGACTCCCAAGCCCATTCCCCCGAATGCAAACCTTTCTGCTTTGATTTCCAATTCGAGAAAGGTCCTGGTGTTGAAGGCGAAGGGAAAATTCCTTCCTTCAGTCCACTGCATTGTCGGGAGGGAAAACCAGCCGAGGGAACAAGTTGTGGAGAACATTATCGCGATTTTGCAGGCGATTGAAAAAAGCATTTCCGAACAGAGCTTCAAGAGCATTTTCGTGAAAACCACCATGGGAAAGCCGGTTAAGATTGCGCTTACGGGTTGAAAGAAAAAAATGGTTGCTTCAAAAACTCAAAAGCAGAAGATCGTGGAAGTCGTTAAGGGCGACGCGAAGCAGTACCCGGTGGTAGCCGTCGCTTCAATAGCCTCGCTTCCGGCCAAGGACTTCAACTCAATAAAAAAGAAAACGCGAGGGCAGGCGAAAATCGTTTTTGCAAGGCACACCCTGCTGAAAAAAGCTTTGGAGGAAGCCAGGCCGGAAACAAAGGAACTACTTTCTTTCCTCTCCAACGGAGGAGTGCTTGTTTTCAGTTCGCTTCCTCCGTTCAAATTGTTCAAGCTGTTCAAGCAAAACCAGAACAAGACTTTCGCCAAGCCCAACCAGATTGCGCCGTTCGACATCGTAGTTCCAGCCGGGGCAACGAACTTGGCCCCAGGCCCGGTTTTGACGGAGTTGAAGCAGGCGAAGATAGACGCTAAAATCCAGGGGACGAAAGTAGTTATTGCGAAAGATTGCGTTGTCGCGAAAAAGGGTGAAGCGATTTCAGACCAGGCTGCCAAGATTCTCGTGAAACTGGGAATCCAGCCGATGGAAATCGGCATTGGAGTTTCGGCGGTTTGGGACGACGGCTTGCTGTACAAGGCCGAGGTTTTGAACGTTGATGATGCTGCGGTGTTGGCGCAGTTGCTGCAAGCGCACGCGCAGGCGGTGAATCTCGCGGTTTTCGCCGGAATCGTGAACGAAACTACCATAAAGATTTTGGTTGTGAAAGCCGCTCGCGAGGCTAACGCGGTTCAAAAGCTCGTCGAGTCGAAGAAAACCGCTCCGGCGGAAGCGCAAGTTCAAGAAGCTCCAGTGCCGAAGGCTGAAACTCCGGCCGAAAGCCAGGTGCAGCCGAGCGCTTGAAGTTTTTTCATGGAGAATAATGTTTTTTGGAGGGATTTGGAAAATGAAGGATGTATACGCGGCTTTGCTCCTGCATTCTGCTGGGAAGCCTATAAGCGAGGACAACGTCTCTAAAGTCTTGGGCGCTGCCGGCGTCAAGGAAGACGCGGCTAAAATCAAGGCGCTCGTTTCGGCTTTGGAGGGCGTTAACATCGACGAGGCTGTAAAGCAAGCTGCAGTCGTTGCGACTGCCGCGCCTGTTGCGGGCGAAGCCAAGAAGGAAGATAAGAAGGATGAAGTGAGCGAGGAAAAGAAGGAAGAGGACGCTGCAGCGGGGCTCGCCGCTTTGTTCGGCTGAAATTTCCTTTTTTTTGTTTTTTCAGCTTTCAGCCGGGCGGTTCCTCTTGCTAGCCTCTGCCTTGTTTTTCCAGTTTCAACCCGCCTTTTGAGGAGAGTTTGCAGCCATTATTTTGGTCCTTGGAATGTTCAAGGGCGCGTTGACGTTAATGGCGAAAGCCAACAGCGTTCCAACGGTGCTCGTCGCATAGTTGATTGCCATCAAAAAACCTTCCGCGTGGTCGAGCGGAAGTTGCTTGTTTTTCTTCCAGTCTTCCAAAATCTTTTTCTTTTCCTTATCGTCCACTTCCGCGACAATCACTCCCCGGACGTTCATTCTCGCGAAGTCTTTCTTGTAGGAAGTGGCTTGCGAGTAGACGACTTCTATGTTTTTCCCCTCGTCCTTGATGTCGTGCACTTGGATGTTCATGTCCAGGCCTTGAAACTCTTTTCCTTCAAGCCTCTCGGCTTCAACCGAAACTATCCTTCCGCTAATTACCTTCACTTTAACCGACCTCCAAAAG
>JAZDIF010000025.1:0-3861 GCA_043805205.1 Microcaldota archaeon | reverse complement strand
CTATGCTTCCCTTTCTCGTCCTCTCGAAAACCGTGCTTTTGACTCCAAGCCGGTTCAAGTCTTCCTGCATTTTCTTTAAGTCTTCGAGCTTTCCGTATGCTTGAACCCTCAATTTCTTTCCCGAACTGGAAACGCATCCGTCGCCGAGCAAATATCCGAAGGTTTTTGCAATAATCCCAGTTTGCTCTTCGCTAAAGCCCGGTAGAGAAAAACAGAAATCGTGTTCCACCCCCTCGAAATAACGCCCTGCCGTTTTTTCTCCAACTGAAAGCGAGTGAAGAGGTTTCATTCCATCGGTTGTTAGAAACGGGTGGTCCGCACTTGCTTTGACTGAAAACCCGTTTTTAGTCTTAAGCTCAAACACCGAGTCTTTTTTCGTCATGAAGGCAAGGATTCTTTTCTGTTCAAACGATTTTTTATCGAGAGACAACGTTTGCAAGTTTCCTCCTAAAAACATTTTTCGATTTCCATCGTCAGTGACGGTAGGCTGGAAAGAAGCGAGTCTCTTCCAAAAACCCAAGCTGGACTCTATTCGGGCGTCTCCCGAAAGGCAATTTATATCGTACCCAACTCCTCCGGGCGAAATGACTCCTTTTTCCATGTCGAAAGCGGCTACTCCGCCTATTGGAAAGCCGTAGCCTTCGTGCCCGTCGGGCATTACCATCGAGGCATTCAAAATTCCAGGGAGAGTCGCAACATTTTGCGCCTGCCACAAAGTCCTGTCTCTTTGAAGCAAGGGCAGAAGTTCTTCGCGGGCGTAAACGCGCAGGGGAACGTTCATTTCCCCTTCCACTGCAGACTCGTAAACCGCATTCCTGACTTTCTTCAATTGCATATCTAAACCACCAACCAGAAGGTAGTTATTTGGGAATGAGCGTTTTTTAAATAAACCTCTCGTAATGAGTTTCAAGGCAGAAAGGTGTTTTTGCATGGCTGAACAAAAAGCTGGAAAGTGGATTTTTTCTTTCACCACCGACCAGGGAGCGGGAAAGATTGAAGTTGGCGAGGACGGCTTGCTCGCTTTCGGCAGGAAGATAGGGAGGAACATGGTTTCCGCCATTCGCGACGTAGGCAAAGCGTCGCTGGGGAAAGTGAAAGTCGAGTTTGAGTACTACGATTTTACGGGCACCAAGAACACCGTCGAGATTTTAATGAACGAGAACGAATTCCGGGCTTTCAAGAAAACCCTCGGCAAGTGAACACCTGCATTAAAACCAATCTTTAAAATCCTTTTGCGGTTGAATAATACCTTATGCGCAAACTAGCGGTTTTACTCTGCATACTGGTCTTTTCTTCCCTAGCCTTGGCTCAAACCGCGTTGCAAGTTCCCGCGGTGGATACGGGAGGAAAGGGGGTTCTCACCCAAATTGAAGCCGAAGTCATTCCTGGAAACGGCGGGGTGTTCATAGACATAGAACCGTACATTTCCGTAGACACGCAGCAAAGCGCGAGAACTGCGGCGCAAATCGCAGCCAAGGAAGCGGGAGCGGATTTAGACAACTACAACGTTTTGTTCAAGATAGTCGCAAAAACCCAGATTGTAGACGGGCCTTCGGGCGGGGCTGCAATGGCTTTGCTCGCGTACAGCGAATTCGCAAAGCGCAAGCCAAGGAACGACTTGGCGTTGACGGGAACCATAGAACGCGACGGCAGCATCGGGGGCGTAGGCGGGGTTTGGGAGAAAACCTTGTCGCTGAGGGACAAGGGCATCCGCTTGTTTTTGATTCCGAAAGGCCAGTCGCAATACCAGAGCAGGAACATTGCAGTCGAAGCACAACAGTTCGGAGTTCAGGTTGTCGAGGTCAGGAACTTGAAAGACGTCATCAAGTACGCTTTCACGCTCACGGGCTCTGCAGTGGAAAGCCAGTCGTTCGCGGACGAGTCGCTCGCCCTGCAGAAAATCGACTTGCCCTCTTCATTAAACCCGTTGAAGGAACTGGCCGAGGGCGAGATAGACGAATTGGAAACAATGGAAAAGCAGCTGGGTTCCAACAACGAATCCACAGCCTTGAGGGAGTCAATCGGAAGGACCGTGAACGAAAGCAGGTATTTGCTAGAGCGGGGTTATTACTACTCCGCCGCGAACGAGGTTTTCGTCGCCAAAATGTCGGCCGAAGCCTTTTCCATGCGGGACGTGGAGCAGATCGAGTTCATGAAAATGGTGCAAACTCTGGAGAACGATGCAGAGGAAATTTCTTTCGAAAACGAAACCATCGAAAACCTCGAGTGGGTGATTGGCGCGAAATTGCGCTACTACTGGGCTTTGGACAAGATAACGGGAATAAAAAAATCCATCGGGCTTGTCGACTCGCAGGAACTGCATTCGGAGTACGTCGCGGCTAAAAACTGGATTTCCGCCGCAAGGAAAATGAACGAGATTGCAAAGAAAACAGGCGGACAGACCAAAGCCAATACTCTCGCCGCAATGGCGTACGCCGAAAAAATACTCAAGAGCCTGAACGAAACGCAGGAATACCTTCTCGATACTGAAGTAAGCCAGCACTACTCCGGAGCGCTGAGGGCTTACGGAAAAGGGGATTACTCAACTGCGGTGTTCGACGGGCTGTTCGCGAAAGCCATGGCAGACGCGGGAAACAGGATTGCAGAGCAGACTGGAAGCGATTTCGAAAAGAGCATACGAGGAATAGGGGATTTGAACAGGTACGAGTCTTCAGTGTGGGCGCAGTATTACTTTGCGCATTCTCTTTACAGCGTTGCGCAAGCCAACCGCACGAACGAGTTTTCATACACCGCAAACGCCATCAAGCTACAGGAGTTGAGCGAAGCCTTGAGGGAGCAAATGCCGTACTTGAAGCAGCTTTTGCAGCAGGAGGGTTTGAACGCAAGCCAGACGATTCCCTTCCCGGTCAGCGACGATAGTGAACCCGGAAAGTTCAAGATCGAAACGAGGATAATAACCCCGCAGCAGTCGAAGGAAACGCAGTTCGTCCTCGCGCTCATGGGACTTGCTGCGCTGGTTTTGCTTGTTCTCCTGGGCAGGCTTGCATTAAGGCGCTTCGCACGCCCGTCAAAGCCGCTGGCTCCCGCAGAAAAGATAGAAAAGATAGACGAGCTTTTGCTTCACGGAAAGATTTCCGAACGCAATTGGGAGATTCTGCACGAGCGCTACTTCAGGCAGTTGAAGCAGGCGTCCGCAAAAACTGGAAAGCGAAAGGGCTATAATTCCAAACGCTAGTTTTTAGTTCGTATGCCTCTTGTCGAAAAGCCCGAAGAGTTATTTTACCACCACCGCCAGGCTATCGAGGATTTGCAGGCTATCACCGAACACCATTTTCCCCTTAGAAAACTAATTCACCACAAGTACGATTTTCTCGGGAGGAAAATGCCCGGAACCGACGTTTTAAAGCTCGCCGAGGGTTACGAAAAGAGTTTGAAAGGCGCAGTTCTCAAAAAGAGGGGGCTTACTCTGGTGGGAAGCGAGGGAAAGCAAAGCGGGGGCGTTCCGCATGCCGTCGCGCAGCGGTATTTGGAAGAACTGCGGTTACCCCTACTGGACCTGCGCCTGATGAAAACCCGCACGGCCTTTCACGAAAACATTCGGGATTTTTTGAAGGGATTCTCATGCGTAATCATTGACGGTAAAAATTTTTGGTTGGACCACAGCCAAACCGGGGAAATCGACTATCCGCCTGAAGCGGAAAGCTTGGACGCGGCAATAGCCCATTTGGAACAGCTGGCAAGAATGAGGCCCGAATACCACGACGTCGAACAATATGAAGAGATTAGGCGCGATTTGGAGTTATGCTACAACACAGTGCAAGCGCACTTGAAGGGATTGCAGTACGTTTACGACCACTTGCAACGCTTTGCACCGAAAAAGGACGACGTGCGTTTGAGAAA
>JAZDIF010000024.1:0-5695 GCA_043805205.1 Microcaldota archaeon | reverse complement strand
GATTTTCTTCAAGACTTGGGCGGCTTGGAGTGGTTCAAGGAATCGCTTCAAGGAAAGGGCTTCAAGGGAGCCGTTGGAACCGGAGCGGCTTACGTGCAATTGTTGGGCTCTGAAGAGAAAGCGAGGCAAATGGAAGAAATTGCAATGAACCAACTCGGGCTTGAGGCTTTTGAAATCACTACCCAGACTTACCCGAGAAAACAGGATTATTTGGTTCTTGCGAAACTCGCCTCGCTAGCCCAGTCCATCCACAAGATGGCTTTTGATTTGAGGTTAATGCAAAACAAGGAGACGAACGAGCCTTTTTCCGAAAAGCAAGTGGGTTCGAGCGCAATGCCCTTCAAAAGAAACCCGATGAAAACCGAGAGAATTTGCTCTCTCGCAAGGCTTTTGCCAGCGTACGCGCAAGTCGCTTGGGACAACGCCGCCTTATCCGCGTTAGAGAGGACTCTCGACGATTCTGCTAATCGCAGGGTATTCATGCCAGAGGCGTTTTTAGCGTTGGACGAGTGCTTGATTCAAAGCATCAAAGTAATCGAGGGGTTGAAAGTGAATAGAAAATACATTTCAAAGACTCTAAACCAGTTCGGGCCTTTTGCTGCGACGGAAAAAGTGCTGGCTGAACTCGCAAAAAAAGGGATGGACAGGCAGGAGGCTCACGAGCTGTTGCGAATCCATTCTTTGAAAGCTTGGGAAGAGGTTCAAGAGGGAAGAGAAAACACGTTGTTCCACCTGCTTTTGAAAGACGCGAGGGTAACTCGGTTTTTGAAGGAAAAGGAATTGCAAAAGCTTTTCGACGTTTCAACTCACGTTGGTTTCGCGAAGGAAAAAAGCGAGGTTATCGCGAAAGAAATTTTCGAAGCGACGAAAGACTACAAGACTCAAGCGGTTAGCGAACAGGGTTTCTAGCACAGTACAGGGGGTTGCGCGAAAGTGATCAGAATAATTCTAGGCTCACAGTGGGGCGACGAGGGAAAGGGAAAGGTTATCGATTACTTGGCGGGAGAAGCGGATTTGGTGGTGCGTTTTCAAGGCGGCAGCAACGCCGGGCACACGGTCGTGCATAACGGCAAGACGCACAAGTTCCACTTGCTTCCTTCCGGAGTCGTGAGGAAGAAAAGAAGCTTGATTGGAGCTGGCGTCGTTCTCGACCCGCGCGTGCTGATGCAGGAAATCAACGAGTTCGGAGGGCTTTCGGAAAGAGAATTGGGCATAGACTTTCGCACTCCCATCATAATGCCTTGGCACGGGCTTATCGACATTGCCCGAGAGGGTTTGAAGAAAGAAAAGAAAATCGGAACGACAGGAAGGGGGATAGGACCTGCTTACGAAGAAAGGGTATCGCGCGACGGAATCCGCTTTTGCGATTTGATTGACGAAAGCAAGTTCAGGGAAAGAATGGCTGAAATCTACCCTTTGAGAAAGAAAGTCGTGGAAGAAGTTTACGGTTTGGAAATGCCGTCGGAAGACTCGGTTTGGAAGGAATACGCGCCTTTGGGGGCTGAATTGAAGAAATTCGTTACCGACGTTTCTCTTGAAGTGAACAACGCCCATGCAGGCGGAAAGCCTGTTCTGCTGGAGGGAGCGCAAGCGGCTTTGCTTGACTTGAGCTTCGGCACTTATCCGTTCGTAACCGCATCGCAACCCATTGCGGGCGGGGCGTGCGTCGGAATCGGGTTGAGCCCCATGAAAATAAGCGCTATAGAGGGAGTCGTAAAAGCTTACACCACGCGCGTGGGAAGCGGTCCCTTCCCCACGGAATTGGTCGGGGATGAAGAGGAATTGGGAAATTGGATTCGCGAGCAGGGGCACGAGTACGGAACGACGACCGGAAGAAAGAGAAGGATAGGATGGCTGGACTTGCCTTTGCTTAAATACGCTAATCAGTTGAACGGGTTCACGGGATTTCATTACACGAAGCTTGACGTTCTCGGCGGGGTGGAGAAACTGAAGGTAGCAATGGCGCACAAGTACGACGGCAAAACGCTTGAAATCCCGTCGGTGGAATTCGAGGTTTTGAAAGATTGGAAGCCCGTTTACAAAACCCTGCCAGGCTTCGAAAAGCTTTCGCGCGAAGAGTGGAACGAGGTCGTGAGGGAAAGCAATGAAAAAGGATTGAAGGCTCTGCCGAAAAACGCTTTTGAATACTTGAAGTTCGTTGAAAAAGAACTGGGGGTTGCGACTAAAACCGTTTCCCTCGGTCCGGCCAGGGAAGAGACGATTTTCGTAAACCATTAAGGTGGAATAAAATGCAAGGAAGATTTTTGCACGCGGGAAAAGTCAAGAACGTTTTTCAAGTCGGCGAGAACGAGTTGGAGTTCGAGTTTTCCAACCGCGTTTCCGTCTTCGACAAAATCATTCCCTCGGAAATCCCGTTCAAGGGAGAAACTTTGTGCCGCACCAGCGCATACTGGTTCAAAATCTGTGAAGGCAAGGGAATCAACACGCATTTTCTTTCCGTTTCAGCGCCGAACAAAATGCGCGTGAAGAAAGTCGACATCATCAGCGATTACTCCAAGATTTCCACGAACACGCGCAATTACCTGATTCCCTTGGAAGTAATCGTAAGGTATTATGCTTACGGATCTTTGATGGACAGGATCCAGCAGGGAAAAGTGAAGCCGGAACAACTGGGCTTTCCAGCCGGGCACAAGGTGGAAAATGGAGAAGAGCTGCCGGAACCGTTTTTCGAGGCTACGACGAAGCTGGAAAAGACAGATCGCCCCATTTCGAACGACGAGGCGATGAAGATTTCCGGAATGACGCTTGAAGAATTCAGGGAATTGAAGGAAACGTCTTTGAAAATAGACGAGGAAATCGCCTCGCGGGTCAGGCAGAGGGGCTTGATTCACGTTGACGGGAAGAAGGAATTCGCTTTCGATGCCGAACGCACTCTCACTATAGTGGATACTTTCGGCACTGCCGACGAGGACCGCTGGTGGAACGCAAAGGAATTCAAGGAAGGAAAGTACGTCGAGAAGAGCAAGGAGTTCGTGAGGCAGTATTACAGGGAAATCGGCTATCACGAGTTGCTGTACAAAGCGAGGGAAGAGGGAATGCCAGAGCCGGACATTCCGCCTTTGCCGCACGATAAGGTTGAGGAAACGAGCGGGATTTACGTCCGCTTGTTCGAACAGTTGACCGGCGAGAGTTTCAGGTGATGAAAAAATGAAAAGCAAGATAGCAATTTTGATGGGTTCCGAGAGCGACTTGCCTCACGCAAAAAAAATCGGCGAAACTTTAAAGGAATTCGGCGTTTCTTTCGAATTTCGCGTTGCTTCAGCCCACCGCACGCCTGCTAAAGTGATGAGCTTGGTTAAAGAATTGGAGAAGGAAAATAGCGTCATAATCGCGATTGCAGGGTTGAGCAACGCTTTGAGCGGGATGGTGGCGGGAATTTCCGCAATTCCAGTTATTACCTGCCCTCCAAACGCGGACGATTTGATGTCTTCCTTGCGAATGCCTTCAGGAGTGGCGCACGCGACGGTTTTGGACCCGAAAAATGCAGCGTTGATGGCGGTTAAGATTCTCGCTTTCAACGACCCGTCCCTCAAGAGGAAAGTGCAGGCGTACTTGAAGGCAAAACAAATGAAGATAGGAGACGCGGACGATAGGGTAAGAAGATTGTAAGGGCGGGGGAAAATGCCGTTCGTTTTGATTTCCGTTTTCGACAAGACCGGAATCGTTAGTTTCGCCAGGGGACTGCACGCGCTTGGTTTTGAAATACTGTCCAGCGGAGGGACTGCGAAAATCCTGAAGGAAAACAAGATTCCCGTGGTTGAGGTTTCGGACTACACGGGCTTTCCGGAGCTGATGGGAGGAAGGGTGAAAACGTTACACCCGAAGATTCACGGGGGAATCCTATTCAAACGTGGGAATAAAGGGCATGAGGAGCAGGCGAGGAAGCACGGGATTGCGGCAATCGACTTGGTTGTCTCCAACCTTTACCCTTTCGAACAGACTATCACGAAAAAAGGAGTTTCGCTGGAAGAAATCGTGGAGAACATCGACATCGGCGGGCCTTCGCTGGTGAGGGCTGCAGCGAAGAATTTCGAGAGCGTCGGGATTGTCACCGACCCGGCTGATTACGAAGGGATTCTCGGCGAGTTGAAAGAAAAAGGAAAACTATCACGGCAAACGCGTTCCGGGCTGATGCTGAAGGCGTTCGAGCATACTGCCGCGTACGACGCTGCGATTGCCGCTTTCTTCGCAAGGCAAGCCGGGGGGGAAAGGGGTTTTCCGGAAAAGCTTGTTTTGGGTTGGGAGAAGGCGTTGGAATTGCGTTACGGGGAGAATCCGCATCAGAAAGCGTCTTTGTACAGGAAGGCGGGGGAAAAAACTTTTTCCGACTTGCTTGCGCACGGGGGCAAGGCATTGAGCTTCAACAACATTCTCGACGCGGATGCCGCGTGGGGGTTGGCCAGAGAGTTTTTGAGCGACGGAAAACACGCGTGCGCGATTGTAAAGCACAACAACCCCTGCGGGGTTGCTTTGGCTGAAAGCCAGTTGGAAGCGTGGGAGAAAGCTTTCGCTTCAGACCCGGTTTCGGCGTTCGGGGGGATAGTCGCATTCAACAAGCCGCTCGAGGAAAAAACCGCGAGGAAAATGGGAGAAGTTTTTCTGGAAGTGGTGGTAACGCCGGGCTTCAAGCACGACGAAAAGGCGTTTGAAGTTTTGGGGGAAAAGAAGAACTTACGGGTGATTAACGTTGAAGAAATTGCCGGGAAGGATAAGTATTTCGACGGCAGGACGGTTTTGAACGGGTTTTTGTGGCAAAGCGCGGACGACGTTTTGTTTGAGGAGTTCAACGCTGTTACGAAGAGAGAACCCACTGAAGCGGAGAAGAGGGATTTGAACTTCGCGTGGGTTGTAGTAAAGCACGTCAAGAGCAACGCGATAGTATTGGCGAAGAATCTTCAAACGATTGGGATTTGCGGCGGGCAGACCAACCGCGTGGATTGCGTTTCCATTGCTGGCGAAAGGGCGAGGAAATTCGGTTTTTCCACGGAAGGAAGTGCCTTGGCTAGCGACGCGTTCTTTCCGTTCAAAGACTCTGTCGAGAAAGCTTTCGAGCTGGGCGTGGATGCAGTGATCCAGCCGGGCGGGAGCGTGAAGGACGCAGAGAGCATTCAAGCTTGCGATGAAAAGGGGATAACCATGGTTTTCACGAAAACAAGGCACTTTAGGCATTGATTTTCTTTAACAATTCTTCGAGATAATAGGAAGGCGCGAGTTTCTTTTCCAAAGCGTTTTTCAACTGCTCAGCAGCCAAGCGGGGGTTTTGTTTAGATACTTGGAGTATTAAGGCAAAGAAAGTGCAAGGTTCGTGCCTCCCAGTTTCAAGAATGTTCAGTCCTTCTATCAATCCAGGCAAGGTTTTACTGGGAGGAAAAGCATTCAGATGCTCTACGTCTGCTGGCGGATTCGCGAAAATTTCATCTCCGTGTTTAGCTATGGTTTTCATCAGTCCCGCCAACTCTCGTTTTTCAGTTTGGTGTAGCGTAGACAACGCGTTTTCAAAATCTGGCTTTCGGCTTTCGCTGAATTGTTTTTCTAAAACAAGCAGTAGCCAGTACTTTGACTGGTTTTGCAACATATGGTAAAAACCAAAACCGTCTTCTCTTACAACAAAAAAAGGCGGTTCGCCAACAGATTTCAATTGTTCGGCATATTGCGGGTGGCTTTTATCCATAAG
>JAZDIF010000023.1:0-12799 GCA_043805205.1 Microcaldota archaeon | reverse complement strand
AAACCGCCGAAACGAGTATTCTAACGGGCATTCATTGTAGTTTCTCCTCCAACCTCTATCCAGCGGGAGGTTGAAATGAAGTTTCTGCCCTCGGGCTTCAGGAGCGTTGAAGCGACCGTATTGTTCGTCTTGTTTTTCCTGTTCGTCATCATGCAAGAGTTTATCCTCGCGGCTGGAGCTGCGCTGTTGTTCATACTATTCCTTCCCCGCGGGATCAAGGCGAAGGACAGCGGCTTCAAAACGTGATTTTTCCCTTCCCACTTTAAAGCCTAGCGCTAGTTTTTTATTTCCTTTCGGCGTGGATTCTTACCTCCCATGGGCTTGATTTTCCTAGGCTTTAACAACAACGCCGTTTTCCTCGGCTTCGTCCTGCTAGTGTACTCCCTGTTTACTGTGAATTACCTACTTGCCTTGGCGTCGTTCTTGCTCATGCTGCTGTTCAAGATATAGTCACTCTACCTTCAATTCCCTGCCCTTGGCTTTCGCCAGCTTGGGGATGCGCACTTCCAAAACGCCGTTTTTGAATGTTGCCTTGGCTTTCTCAGCATCGACGGGAGTGGCGAAGGAAATGTACTGGCTGTAGCCTTTGAACCGCGCGGAGTAAGAGTGATAGTAACTTCCCTTCCCCTTCTTTTCCTCCTCGTGCTTGCTCTTCTCCTCGACCTTGATGCTTACGCCATTTTCGTCAACTTTCAGCTTCACGTCCTCCTTCTTAACCCCCGGAAGCTCCGCGGTGATTACAATCTCGTCTTCGGTTTCGAACGAGTCGATGAAAGGACGTGAAAAGTCTTCCCAAAACCGTTCCATTCTTCTCGGCAGGGGAATGTTGAAGTCGAACCAAAACCTCGTGGGGTCAAGGTATTTCTTCCCTCCTGGCTTCATGCGAAACCACCTCCTTTTCAACAGGGCAGAGTGATTAACTTCGGGAAAGATAAATTTTTTTCGCTACTGTGATGTTTAAAATTCCCCGAGGCGTTCAATTTTTGCGTGTGAATATTATGAAGCAAGCGATTGTTTTGAACGTTTCCCTGAAAATGGGGAAAGGGAAAGCAGCCGCGCAGGCGAGCCACGCTTCGGTGGAAGCGTTCATGAAAACCGGGGAGAAAACCAAGCGCGAGTGGATGGCGAGGGGGATGGAAAAAGTCGTTTTGAAAGTCCCTTCGGAAAAAGAACTTTTGGTTTTATTCGACAAGGCTAAACGAAAGAAACTGCCGTGTTCCCTGATTCGGGATGCTGGAAGGACGCAAATTCCCGCTGGAAGCATTACTGCAATAGCAATAGGCCCGGCTGGAGATGAGGAGATAGACGAGATTACGGGAGACTTGCAGTTGTTTTAATTTTACGCTATAGTTCGTTTATGGTCAAGCCGCTTTCGGCTTCCCTCAACCCTAACGCAAAGCCCCGTTCGGTTTCCCTCAATACGGCTAGGGGGAAGAACCTCCATTCCTTGCGGGGGATTTTCCATGCTATGTAGACGGGCATTCCGGTCGTTTTCTCCCACTCTCTATACGCAATAATCGTGGGCTTGTCCAGGAAAAGCCCGTTCTTCCAAGCTTTGCACTCCAAGCCGAATTTTTTCGTTGAACGCAAGACTACCAAGTCCGGCGCGTCGCCTGCAACCCCGCTTCCCGCCGCTCTAACAACGAAAAAACCCTTTTCCTCGAGCATTTTCTTCAACTGGCGTTCGAAAAAACTGCCTTTGTCGTAGTGCGTCATGCTATGCCTAAGGAGGGCGGGGTTTTTACTTGTTTTTTCGTCTATTGCCGTTTTTCCCTTCGTTGTTCTAGGGTAGGTTTTTATACGATTGCCAAGATTATGTTTAAGCGATGGACACAGGCATTAAAGTTGGAGATTGCATGAAGACCTCCCTAGTCACTGTCGACGAGGGCGCTTCGGTTTTCGAGGCGGCTCGCCTAATGGCAGACAAGAAGGTTGGAAGCTTGCTTGTAGAGAAAAACGGCAAGGTTTACGGCATTGTCACCGACTCAGACTTGGTGAAAAAGTGCCTTGCTTTCAGGAACGTGGGCTGCAATATCGCCGAGATAGCGAGCAAGCCGCTCGTGGGAATTTCTCCCGACGCGGACTTGAGCGAAGCGGCGAAAACCATGGGCTTGAAGAAAGTGGGGCGTTTGGTAGTTCAGAAAGCCGGTCGGACTGTCGGAATCATTTCTTCGACGGACATAATCCGCATTTCCCCTTCTTTATACGACCTGATCGCGCAGAAGCAAGTCCTTGCCAGTAGGGCGTAGGATTTTTTGAAAGCGCAATAGAAATTGTACATCGTTTTTCGAGCTTAGAGCCCAGCCGCGCTCGGATGGCTCGCCAACGCGCAAGCGATGACAGCGCAGTCAACAAAGCGCGGTGGGGCGAGCATATCCAAAAACGGGTTTGAAGGAAAATGAAGCGAACGCGTTTGAAAACAGTCGAAAAACTCGTCGAAAGCATGGGGACGAAAATAGTCCTCGTGGAGGGCAAGCACGACGTGCGCGCTTTGAAAGCGATAGGCGCCGAAGCGAGCTTCGTGATGGCTGTCGGAAAGGCCGAGTCGGTTGCGGAACGCTTGGAGAAAGCGTTCGGAAACAATGGGAAAGGCGTAAAGCGGGTTTTCCTGCTGCTGGATTTCGACGCGGAGGGCTTGCGCAAGCAGAAGTTCTTCAAGGTTTTTTTGGAAGAACACGGCTTCGCGACGGACTCGGTTTTCGCGAGGAAACTGCGTTCGTTGTTGGGCTTCACGCTCGTTGAGGAGATAGAGTCGAAGTATTTCATGTTGAAGGAAAAAGGTGAGTTGCATGGGAAAAACGTACGTTGACACGGTTAAGTATATGATAAAAGCGAATTACGAGATTGACGGCATGGTTGAAAAGCCGGACATAGTCGGAGCGATTTTCGGGCAGACGGAAGGTTTGCTCGGGGACGAGCTGGACTTGAGGGAATTGCAGAAGAACGGCAGGATCGGAAGGATTGAAGTTGAAGCGCAGGCGAGGAAGGGAAAGACCGTCGGCATGATTTTGATTCCCTCGAGCTTGGACATGGTCGAGACGAGCATTCTCGGCGGGGCTTTGGAAGTGGTCGACAGGGTCGGCCCGTTCGACGCGAGAATCAACGTTACGAGAGTTGAAGACTCGCGCAACCTGAAGAGGAAAGTGGTTTTGGAAAGGGCGAAGCAGCTGTTGAAAACTCTGCTGACCGAGGAAATTCCGGAGAGCAAGGAATTGAGCGAGATGGTTAGAGAGGATGTGAAAATTGCGGATGTGGTTTCGTACGGAAAGGACGCTTTGCCCGCAGGCCCTAACGTCGAGAAGAGCGAGGAGATCGTCGTCGTGGAAGGGCGTGCGGACGTTATCAACCTCTTGCGCAACAACATCAAGAACGTGGTTGCAATCGGAGGGGCGAACGTGGGGCAGACGATTGCCGAATTGTGCAAGCAGAAGGAAGCCACGGTTTTCCTCGACGGTGACAGGGGCGGGGACATTATACTGCGGGAATTAGTGGAAGTGACGGACATCGACTACGTGGCTAGAGCACCTCCCGGAAAGGAGGTAGAGGAACTGGCGAGGAAGGAGATAATCCAGGCTTTGCGAAGGAGGATTCCTCTGGACCAGGTTATAGGGTTTGAAGGGCGCAAGCCGGCTTTCAAGCACGAGCACGCCCAGCCTGCCGAAGAGCAGAGGCAGAGGGAACACCGCGAGCCGAGGGAGCAGCCCCGCGAGTTCCGCGAGCCTGCTAGGGAGGAAGCGCCGGAAAGGCGCTTTGAGACCACTGCCAGGATGAGCGAAGGGCCGAAGGTTGAAGTGTTCAAGCCGCCGGTGCATCAGGAGTTGACTGAAGAGGACCGGCAAACCGTTGAAAAGCTGAAGGAAAGTCTGAAGGGTTTGGAGGGAAGCTTGAAGGCGAAAATCCTGGACGAGAATTTGAACGCGGTTTCGGAAGTGCCAATCCGCGAGATCATGGCGAGCGTGGGCGACGCGAAAAGCATTTTCGCCATAGTTCTCGACGGGATTGTCACGCAAAGGCTGATAGACCTGGCGGAGCAGAAGCAGGCGAAGTTTCTCGTCGGAATACGCACGGGCAACGTTTCGCGCAAGCCCGCGAACTTGAAAGTCGTCGTTTCGGAACAATAATTTTTTTTCCTTTCAAGAGGGGATTGGTTTTAAATCCCCCGGCTTCTTTTTTCTAGTTGATGAAGAAATTCACGCGCTCGCTGGAACAGCACAGCGGGTTGGTTTTCGCCACTACGACTAAGCACGGGGTCGGGGCTCTGCACTTGCGGCACAAGATTCCTTTTTACAAAATCCCTTCGCTGGCTGAGCTTCTAGAATTGAACGTTCACACGGAGTTCAAGCACCGCCACCACTTGCAGTTCCGCAACAGGAAGGGAGAGCTCGTCGGCACTCTCATAAACTTGAATCTTCTCCTACTGCCGAAGTACGCGAAAACCAAGTCCCAGGCTGTCGAACTGGCGAACGAGCTTTTGGCCCTGTTGCCTTGACGGCAAAAAGCGTTTTATGCTTTTCCGCAGTTCTATAACTCATGCGCTTCAAAAGCACTGTGGAAATTCCGATTCCGAAAGACCCGCTTCAGCAGGTTATTGGGCAGGCCGAGGCGGTGAAAATAGCGAAGCTGGCGGCTTCGCAAAAACGCCACTTGCTTTTAGTCGCTCCTCCCGGAACCGGAAAGTCTATGCTCGCGCAGGCTATCGCGTTCCACTTGCCCAAACCCACGGAGGAAATCGCCGTTTTGCACAATCCCGAGCAGCCGGAGCGTCCTTTTGTGGAAGTTCGAAACTTAGATCAGGTGCGTAAGGAGGAAAAGCTCGTCGAAACCTTGAAGGGTAAATCCGCTTCTCCAGCCGAAGTTCCGGCTTTCGTTTCCGAACGCTTGGGATTCCGGTGCAGGAGATGCGGGAGGCTGAGCAGGGCGAGCGAAAACTCTTGCCCAAACTGCGGGGCTGACAAGAAGCTCGAAAGCGTTTTCGGAAGCATTCTCGCGGAATACCCCCCTTCGGGAAAAATAAAGCGCGTTCACACGACCCGCCTTTCGGACGACGGGAGGGAAGAGGTTGTGGTTTACGAACGGAGGGGCGAGGACATTCTGATTCTCGACCAGAAGATTCTGGAGAAAATAGACGCGCTGAAGAGAAAACGCCCGAGGAAAGTCATAGTCCCTTTCACGAGGAAGAATTTCATCATAGCGACGGGCGCCAGCGAAACGGAGTTGTTGGGTGACGTGCGGCACGACCCTTACGGCGGGCACCAGGGCGTCGGGACAATGCCTTACTTGCGGGTTGTTCCAGGTGCGATTCACGAGGCGCACGAAGGCGTATTGTTCATAGATGAGATTTCTTCCTTGCAGTACATACAGCGGTTTTTGTTCACGGCAATGCAGGAAAAGAAATACCCGATCGTGGGGAAAAACCCGCAGAGCGCCGGCGCTAGCGTTCGCGTGGACGACGTTCCTTGCGACTTCATCCTCGTCGCAGCTTCCAACATAAACGACCTTCCGGCAATCCTCCCGCCGTTGCGTTCGAGGATAATTGGAAATGGGTATGAGGTTTTGTTGGAGTCGTGGATGCCGGCGAGCAAAGAGAATGAGGAGAAGCTGTTGCAGTTCATGGCCCAGGAAATTCGGAAGGACGGGAAGATCCCGCACGCTTCGAAAGACGCGGCGGAGGAAATCGTGGCGGAAGCCAGGCGCAGGGCCAGGGATTGGGACAAGCAGGATGACGCTTTCACGCTAAAGCTGAGGGAGTTGAGCGGAATAATCCGCCTGGCCGGGGATTTTGCTTTGGTGAACAAGCACGAGCTTATCGAAAAAGAAGACGTTGTTTTCGCTTTCAAGCGCGGGAGGAACATCGAAGAGCAGCTTCAGGATAAGTACGGGAGCGTTTGGAAAGCAGGGGCTAGGGAATTGGCTAGGGAAAAGAAAACCGACCAGAAGGAAATTAGCTGAAGTTTCAGCGTTTCGCCCTTCTGATCATTTGGCCGAAAGCGCGCTTGTGGCGCTCGCCGAGGTTCTGCTCGTACTCTTCAATCGGAACCACGACTTTCCCGCTTTGGTAGATTATGAGAGACATTACGGCTACGCCCAGCCAGAACATGAACCACGCTATCGGCGCTAGAAGGATTCCCAGCGCGTCTTCAGAAGAGAATTCGTTCTTCGTAGCGCTCAAAGCCCAGCCGAACAACTGCTGCGACATCTTCGGCTCGAGAACGGCGGTTTGAATCTTATCGACAGTGACGAAAACGTTGTAAGCCGAGTTGGCTACCATCAGTACCGCGAATAGGACGAAAAACGCGCCTGCCAGTTTGAGCAAGTGCATTCTTTTTCCCGAAACCGAAAGCCAAAATATCCTGTGCAACGACATTTTTCAATCACCCTTGCGAGATTGTTTATTTTAAAGGCATTAATCCGCAACCGTATTTAAAGTTGCTTGAAGCGAATTCTAATGCTGGGCCCGTAGTGGAGTGGCTAACACGGCTCGTTTACACCGAGCAGATCCGGAGTTCGATTCTCCGCGGGCCCACTGGATAAGGTTTTAATAAACTCCGTCGCCAAATTTCTTTTCGTGCCGCAGTAGCTCAGCCTGATTTTTGTAACTATTCGAGTTCCAAAAAGGCTTTGGAGAGCGTTCGGCTGAAGACCGATGTGTCGGGAGTTCAAATCTCCCCTGCGGCACTCTCTTTTTTATTCGCCTTTAGTGTGGTGTTTTTAATGAAACGCCTAGTTTTTTTTCTTTTACTTTTAACCCCGGTTCTCTTCGCAGTCGAGCCGAAGGAAGTAGGCAGCGCGACGGTAAGCTTGGAATTGCAGTGGATCCTGACTGGCGATTTCGACGGCTCCAAAATGCTGAAAACCTACGGGTTTCCGAACACTACGTTCCAAACCGTTTCAGTTACCGCAGATGCTCCGTTCCACCTAGAGAAGGATTCTTTCGGGAACGAGCTTTTGGTTTTCGAGTGGAGCGAGCGTGGAAAGAAAACGATTAACGTCAAGGCGGTTGCGAAAGTGAATTACGACACGCCTTACGAAACCGCCTCCCCTCAAGACTCTTCCGCGTTTTCTTCCCCAACCCAACTCGTAATCGTTGACGATTCCATCGCAACCCAAGCTTCGATGCTGGACGGGCGCGTTGAAACCGATTTCGAGAAACTTACGCGATTTACCGAGTGGGTTCACAATGCTTTGGTTTACGACGATTCTTTCTGGGAACGCCAGCCTTCCTCAGCAGACGTTTTCATCCAGCGCAAGGGCGTTTGCAACCAGTACGCCCACTTGGACATGGCTTTGCTTCGCGCAGCAGGAATTCCATCCAGGTTTGCCGCAGGCTGGGTTTACTCAGGCAAAGAATGGGCTCCCCACGCTTGGGTTGAGGTTTTGATCGGCGGAAAGTGGATTCCGGCAGACCCGACGTACAACGAAGCGGGTTTGCTTGACGGAACTCACGTTTTGTTCGCTCACGGGTTCGACCAGCTGGACATCAAGGAAGAGTTAAGCAAGGGCTTGGAAATGGAAAAAAAGCAAAACATCGAAATAGTTTCTTGGAACAAGCCGAGGGGGTTTTTCTCTTTGGCGCTTTCTGCTCCCCAGAAAATCGGTAGTTCGGCTTCGGAAAAAATAACCGTTTCGCTGGTGAACAAGGATTCGAAGGAGCATGCGGTTCCGCTTTTCTTGGGCGTTCCAACCCAGCCTCCGGAACTGGCGGTGAAGGTTGCAGGCTCCCAGTCGAAACTGGTTTTCCTTCCGGCAAACGGAATGGCCGAAACCGAGTGGAACGTGTTGTTTCCCAAGCTGGAGGACAGCTTCACGTACAACTTTGCCCTTCAAGTGGTGAGTTTCGGGCAGAAGGCTAACGCTTCGGTCGAGGGGGAGTTCAAAAACCCGTCTCCCTTGAAGGAAAAAATACTTTTGACGAAACTCGAGTCCGTCCAGGGGCCGGAGGGGGTTTCGGTCCTGGCGACGCTTTCCAACGCGGGAAATTCGGACGGCAGGGCGAGCGTTTTCGTGGAAATAGGAAACCAGTCGCAGCAGCAAAGCATTCTCCTGCGGGAAGGTGAGGAGAGGATTGCGCGGTTCACTTTCTCGAAACCGCTTTCAGAAACCCAGGGGAGGTTGCTGGTCACGAGTGCGTCCGGTTCGTTTGCTCAACCTTTTCAAATAATCGTCGCGCCGGAACCGCTAGTTCCAGAGGATTTCGACTACCCGGCGCTCGGCTTGATCGCGGGAGTTGCGGTGCTGCTAGTGGTATTGTCTTATTTCCTTAGGGCAAAGAGAGAACCAATGCAGGAAAGCGGTTAGAAAACTTTATTTTAATTGCGCAAGCAATTGATTGTGCAAAAGCGGCTGTAGTCTAGTGGTATGATTCGACCTTGCCAAGGTCGAGGCCCGGGTCCGATTCCCGGCGGCCGCACCTTTCAACTTATAGCGCTTCCTTCCGGCAAATCCTTGTCTAAAACCAAAAGCACTATGTTCTCGTCGTTCGGCGTGCAAGCCGCCAAAAGCATTCCCTGGCTTTCGATTCCTTTCAACTTCCTTGGTTGCAGATTGGCTACGACCGCGATTTTCTTTCCAACCAGTTCTCCAGGAGTATAATGCAAAGCTATTCCCGCAACCAGCGTCCTTTCCTCGCCGCCCAGGGAAATCGTGAGTTTCAAAAGTTTGTCCGCACCTTCGAATTTTTCTGCAGAGAGGATTTTAGCTACTCTCAAATCCAGTTTCGCAAAATCGGAGAAGGGAATGACGGGGTTGCTTTCTTCCAAAATCAGCACCTTTTTCAAACGGCTTTGAATTTGAACCCGTAGGCTATGATGCCTTCCTCTCCTTCGGCGAAAATCTTCCTGAAAACGACTTTAACGCCCGCGCCTATCTTTATTTTTTCCTTTGGGGAATCGACAACGTGCCCCAGCACTTTAACTCCGTTCGTTAGCTCGATTATGGCCATTGTATACGGTGTTTCGTTTTCGAAGCCTTTCGCTCCCGCATGGACTTCAGTGAAAGAATAAATCTTTCCTTCCTCCGGCATTTTTTTTGGAACGAGTTTTCCTTTCCTCCTGCAATCGGGGCAAATTACCCTTTGTGGGAAGAACTCGCGCTTGCAGTTTTCGCAAATGCTTCCAATCATGTTATAGCGTTCGGGAATTTCCCTCCAAACCAACGGCAAAGCTTCTCTCATCGCAAATCACGCCCTCTTGAAAATATGCACTGTGGCAGTAGCCCCGCTTCCGCCCACGTTATGGGTTAAAGCCCTTTCAACATTCTTCACTTGCCTTCCTTCCGCCTGCCCGCGCAACTGCCAGACGGCTTCTACGATTTGCTTCACTCCGGTTGCGCCAACAGGATGCCCGCAGGCTTTCAAACCGCCGGAAGTGTTGACGCTTATCGTTGAATTCAACTTGGTTTCTCCCGCCTCGATTGCCCTTCCCGCTTTTCCTTTTTCGAAAAACCCTAGATCCTCGATGGCGAGGATTTCCGCAATGGTAAAGCAATCGTGCACTTCGGCAACTTGAATGTCCTTCGGCTTTATTTTAGCCACTTCAAAAGCTTGCTTCGCGGCTATTTTCGTCGCCTTCAATTCCGTCAAGCTTTTTCTTTCCGCCAAAGCAAGCGTGTCGCTCGCTTGAGTGCTGGCAGCGATTTCAATCGGCTGGTCGACGAGCTTTTTGGCTTTCTCGGTCTCGCACAATATCGTTACCGCCGCCCCGTCCGTAATCGGAGAGCAGTCGAAAAGCTTGAGCGGAGAAGCGATCATTCCCGAGTTCATTACGGTTTCGAGAGTGATTTTGTTTTGGTACTGGGCGTAAGGGTTCTTTGAACCGTTATCGTGGTTCTTCACTGCACATAATGCCATTTGTTCTTCCGTAGTGCCGTACTCTTGCATGTGCCTTCTTGCGATTAAAGCATACAACGCTGGAAAAGTAGCTCCAATGAATAACTCCCACTCTTGGTCTCCTGCGCCTCCCAAAGCCGTTGCAGCGTCTTCCACGCTGACTTCGGTCATTTTCTCGACTCCGCCCACGGCAACGACGTCGTACATCCCGCTTGCTATCGCCAAATACGCGCTTCGGAAAGCAACGCTTCCGCTTGCGCAAGCCGCTTCCAAGCGGGTGGAAGGAATGGGGTTCAAACCAAGTTGGTCTACAATCAAAGCTCCGATGTGCTCTTGGCCTATGAAGCGTCCTGAAGCCATGCAGCCTCCGTAAACCGCTTGAATGTCCTTTCCGTCGATTTGAGAATCTTGAATCGCCCTGACTCCGGCTTCGGCTACCAATTGCCTGAAGCTAGCGTCCCAACGCTCTCCGAATTTGGACAATCCCACTCCGATGACCGAAACAGAACGCATTTTTCTCCCTACTCCAAATCCTTGATTTTCTTGCGGAATTTCGCGTAAACCGCGTAATCCACGTTTTGTTTTTCCCCGATCTGTTTTCTTACAGTGGGTCTCGTTCTCTTTGTTTCTATTTCCTTGGTAACCGTTATATCAAACGCATCGCTTCCAGCCCCGCTTCCGTAAGAAACGCACAAAATCCTGTCCCCTTCCTTCGCAACATCCAAAACCGCCGCCAATCCGAGCATGCTCGCCCCGCTGTACGTATTGCCTATTACCGGGGTTAGAAGCCCGGCTTCCAGTTTTTGTTTTTCAAAACCCAATTCCTCGCCAGCCTTCAAAGGAAATTTTCCGTTGGGCTGGTGGAATACGGCGTAATCGTAATCCTTGGCGCTTGTCCCGATCTTCTGCATCAATCCTTTCGCCGCGCTCAAAACGTGCTTGAAATAAGCCGGCTCTCCAGTAAACCTTCCGGCGTGCTTCGGAAACTCCGCATGCTGCCTGCGCCAAAAATCGGGCGTGTCGGTAGTGAAAGAATAAGTTTGGTTCAACAAAGCAAGAGGCTTTTCCTCACCTATTAAAAACGCAGCTCCGCCGCTTCCGGAGGTAAACTCGAGAGCATCGTTAGGCCTTCCTTGGGCGGTGTCTGTTCCTATTGCAAGCCCTACTTTAATCATTCCGCTGGCAACCATTCCCATGCACGCTTGCACCGCCGCAGTTCCGGCTTTGCAGGCGAACTCAAAATCAGCAGCTGTTAGGCTTTCGCTACAACCGCAAGCTTGCGCGACTACCGTAGCCGTGGGTTTGACTGCATAAGGTTTCGACTCCGAACCGACGAAAATAGCGCCTATATCCTTTGCATTAGTGCCGCTGCTTTCAATAGCATACCTGGCGGCTTGAACGGCGATTGTCGCAGAGTCCTCGTCCCAAGCTGCAACCGCCTTTTCCTTCACTCCCAACCCTGCGCTAACCCTCTTTCCGTCCTTATTCCACACCCTGGCTATCTCGTCGACGGTAATTCGGTAGAGCGGGATGTACGCTCCGTAACCGACTATTCCAACCTTACCGTTAACCATCTGAAAACACTAAATCCCATTCGAAAACACGGGGTTATGTGGCGAAAAACTAATACTGACTCGGTTGGTTAAAAAACGCATCGAACTTCGGCAATCGTCAAAGTCGCTTGGTTTTAAATCGCTTCGCAGTGCTATTGATTTCCATGACTTCTAACGAAAAAACCTCGTCAATCGAAGGTTTTTACAAGAAAAGCCTGGAAGAACGGCTTTCCCTACTGCAAAGCTTTGCCGGCTTGAGTGACGGGGAAATAGCGTTGTTGAAGAAGACGGGCTCGCTTGATTTCGAGACTGCAAACCGCATGGTTGAAAACGTTTTTTCCACCCACCCGCTGCCTTTGGGTATAGCGACTAATTTCAAAATCAACGGCAAGGAAGTTTTGATTCCTTTTGCAATTGAAGAGCCGAGCGTTGTCGCTGCGGCTTCCAACGCGGCGAAATTATGCCGCGATTCCGGAGGGTTTTCGGCGGAAGCTGACGATGCGATAATGTTCGGGCAGATTCAATTAGTCCGCGTCCCGAATCCTGATGCGGCGGTGAAAAAAATCATCGAGAGCAAAAAACTATTGCTGGATGCGGCGAAATCGAAAGACTCTACCATCGTGAAGCTCGGCGGAGGACCCGTGGATTTGACGGCTAGAGTCCTCGATACTCCGCGCGGGAAAATGGTCGTAGCGGTTTTGGAAGTGAACGTTCTCGACGCGATGGGGGCTAATGCAGTTAATACGATGTGCGAGGCTTTGGCTCCAACACTGGAGGAACTTACCGGCGGAAAGGCGCTTCTTCGTATTATCAGCAACCTCGCAACCAAACGCCTGGTCAGGGCGAAGGCCGTTTGGACGAAGAAAGCGTTGGAAGAAAGCGTGAAAGGCGAAGTAAACGGGGAGGACGTGGTTGACGGCATTCTTGACGCTTGGGCGTTCGCTTATGCCGACGTTTATCGCGCGGCAACTCACAACAAGGGAATAATGAACGGGATTGACGCGGTGGTTGTAGCGACGGGCAACGACTGGCGCGCTGCCGAAGCCGGTGCGCACGCTTTCGCTTCGTTGAGCGGAAAATACCTTCCTTTGACCAAATACTCGAAAGACAAGGAGGGAAATTTGGTTGGGGAAATTGAATTGCCCGTGGTTGTTGCTACGTTCGGAGGAGCGACTAAAACCCACCCGCTCGCGCAAATCGCATTGAAAATCCTGGGCGTGAAAAGCGCGAAAGAACTGGCTTGCGTTATTGCGAGTGTGGGCTTGGCGAACAACTTCGCCGCCCTGAGGGCCCTTTCAACCGAAGGAATCCAAAAAGGCCACATGAAGTTGCACGCGAAGAACGTTGCAGTCATGGCGGGCGCGAAGGGAAAGCAGATTGACATTATCGCAGAAAAATTGATTGCGGGGAAAAATGTTTCCTT